>JAESQG010000146.1 GCA_016765265.1 Pseudomonadales bacterium
AATGGCAGCGCGTCTAACAGAACAAACGATGTAGGGATCATAAAACTGGGCAAACGATTTTTAAGGCTTGCTTGTATCCCTTGAGAATCTAAAGCAAAACCGGACTGGGTCTCTACCGACAGATAAGCCACTAGCCGTCTATGTCCTGGTTTATGTCCTGGTTTATGTCCTGGTTTATGTCCTGGCTCATCTTCACGCACAAGAACCACTGCTTCATTAATCCCTTGAAGTTCGCTAAGCGCCACCATTATTTCGCTCAGCTCTATACGAAACCCGCGTAACTTCACCTGATCATCAATTCGGCCCAGTATCTCTATGGCACCGTCTGGACGATAACGCCCCAAATCGCCGGTGGCATATAGTCGATCTCGCTCCTCATGGGTGGGTGGGTTAGCAAAGGCATCATCCTTAAATTGCTTTGCCGTTTTTTCCACGTCATTCAGGTACCCCAATGCAACACCATCGCCCCCACAATAAATTTCTCCCGTGACACCTGCGGGAACCGGTTGCCCCTCGACATCAAGGATATACGCTGTGGAGTTGGAAATGGGATAGCCTATGGGTATGGTCACCGCGCCGTCGGGCACCTCGTCCACTTTATACCAAGTGGAATAAACCGTGTTTTCCGTTGGACCGTATACATGAATCAAACGCTGTGGAGGACTCTTATCCAGGATATTCCTTACTCGTTGCGGGTCCACTGCCTCGCCACCGAATAGCATCGTTTTTAATCGCCCAAACAATTCAACATGATGTAATGAAAACGCGTTCAATAAGGCTGTGGTAAAAAACAGAACAGTTAACTGAGTTCGTCCTACCTCAGTTATAAAGTCCTCCGGTGACAACAGTAATTCCTTAGAAAAACCAACTATACAAGCACCATTACACAACGCCCCCCATATCTCAAAAGTCGATGCATCAAATGAAGTATTGGAACAATGCCCAATACGATCACTCGACACAATTTCAACATAGTTGGTATTACGCACCAATCGAACAACGCCTCTGTGTTGAATACAGATTCCTTTGGGCTGTCCTGTTGATCCGGATGTATAAACAATATAAGCGATCCGGTGGGAACCCTTTCTTTCATTAAGACTAGGATTGATATCAGGATTACCCCTAGGCATAGATTCAATTAGATCTTCATGCACATCAAACAGTACTAGTTCGAGATCCTTTATCTCTAATCGGCCCTTTATCTCTAATCGACCCTTTATCTCAGCACTACTTATCAACAAAGGCGCTTTAGAATCTTCTAACATATACGCTAGCCGATCATCGGGATAACTGGGATCTAGTGCCAAATAGGTTCCTCCCGCTTTCAGTATGGCCAACTCCGCCACCACGGTTTGCCAGGACCTCTCCAACAAGATACCCACTACAGTTTCATTTTCCACACCGCGAGAAACCAGATAATGCGCGAGCTGATTAGCGCGTTCATTTAGCTGCTCATAACTAAGCTCCCTATCGCCGAAAATAACAGCCTTGTTTGCTCCATAGAGCCTCACCTGATCTTCAAACAATTGATGGATACAACGATGCGCTGGATAGTCTGACTTGGTTTGATTCCATTCCACCAGGAGTTGGCGTTTCTCTTGAGGCGTCAACCACTCTAATTCACCCACACAAATATCAAGATTTCGACTCATGCTTTGCAGGAGGACTTGCAAATGTCCGAGGATAGCGGCAATCGTGCTAGCATCGAACAAACTCGTATCATAAGACAATTTCAATTTTAACGACTCACCAGGCTCTACAATAACGGTAAGTGGATAATTGGTATGTTCATTACTTTCTACATTCTCTACGCTTAGCAATAACTCTTTGTCTTTCAACACTTGGTCAACGGGATAATTTTCAAATACAAGGATACTTTCAAATAAAGGCTGGTCACCGGGGACTTCAGACACATGATGAATATCCACTAGGGGAGTCGCCTCAAATCGTCGACTCTCCACCTGCATCGCCTGCATCCTCTGCAACAAAGATCCTAGCGGTTGATCGGTATCAACACGCAACCGTAGTGGTAGCGTGTTGATAAACAGGCCAACGATGTTCTCCACGTCGGTCAAATCTCCAGGACGACCTGATACCGTAGTGCCAAATACCACATCTTGGTCTCCGCTATACCGAGACAACAACAAACCCCAAGCACCTTGCAGTAAGGTGTTAAAGGTCAGATGCTGAGTCTTTGCCATATTTTGTAGGCATGTGGTGGTGGCGATGCTTAAGGAAATTTCCTGCTCTTGATAAGCAGGAATAGCATCCCCACTGTTGAACTCTTTCGCTACTGTGGCCGCATTTTTTTTCACTGTAATGATAGTCGGCGCTTTGTAGCCAGCAAGATATTCTCCCCAAAATTGAGTGGATTCTTGCGGATCTCTCTGCTTCAACCAGGCTATGAAATGAGAGTATTTAGGCGCAGACCGGAATTGGGGAAGCTTACCGTTAACCAATTCAGAATAGGCAACGAATAGCTCCCGCATCACTATAGGCAAAGACCAACCGTCCAAAATAATATGGTGAAAACTCCACACTAATCGGGTTTTATTATTGCCAAATTTAAGCAATGCCAAGCGACTCAAGCCAGCCTTAGAAAATTCAAACCCTTTCTTTATATCATCTTCCAAGAACTGGGTTAAGTTAAGAGCGGCTTGAGAGCCATCTAGTTTGCTCAGATCATAAGTTTCAACGGTTATATCTAACTGTTTGTAAACAACTTGCAAGGGTCTCGATAGACCCTCCCAAACAAAAGCACTGCGCAACACGGCATGGCGATTTACAATGGTTTGCCAAGCCTGTTTGAAGACCACGTGATTGACTTCCCCCTGTAATTCCACCACCAACTGTTCAACATACACCTCAGCGTTAACATGATTTAAATCTTGCTCGTAGATGGCGTGAAAAAGCATACCCTCTTGCATGGGACTTAAGGGATAAACAGTCTCTATCCCTGGGTTATCTCCAAACTGTTCGTCAATTTTGGTTTGAGTAAGCTCCGCCAAGGGGAAATCTGAAGGGGTGTAGCCAAAATTATTTTTGTCAGCACAATGGTCAATAATGGCCACCAGCATTTCAATATACCGATTAGCTAAGGCTACAATAGTCTTGGTTTTGTACCGCTCTCCACTAAAAGTCCAATCCAGCTGTAACTTGCCACCCAGGATATAACTATTGACATCAAGCAGATGTATTCTCTTTGTTACACTACTCTGATCACTACCTCTATCCAATGTGCTCAAAGAAAAGTGAGGACTGTTTTCAATTAACCCATCAAATTGACCGAGATAATTAAATACCAGCTCCGCATCTGAAATTGCCGTTAATTTATCTCGTACGGCATCATCCTTATTCCAAAACCGATGCACCGCAAACCCAAAACCCCGCTTAGGTACCCGACGAAGTTGCTCTTTGATAGATTTGATATGTTCGCTAGCACAGTTTTCGGTAGGCAATCCTTTAATGGATAAGCCCATGGGGTAGATTGATGTGAACCATCCCACGGTACGCGTGACATTTATATTATCTGAGTAACTCTCACGCCCGTGCCCTTCGAGGTCAATCAATACTTCTTCGCCATCACACCACTGCTTCAAGGTCTGAGTTAATGCCGTTAGCAATAGGTCATTAATCTCAGTGTTATAGGCAGTACTGACTTCTCTCAATAACACATTAGTTAACTGCTGGTTTAACTCAACAGTGACTTTTTCTTCCACCGCTACATTGTTTTCCCCGTGAGCAAAATCTACAGGCAGTTTTATTCTAGCTTGCTCAGATAACCCCATCCAAAAATCAAGATCGGAGTCCATTCCCCCTGCGTCCAAATGCTCCTTAAGCCCTTCAGCCCACTGACGATAAGAGGTAGTTTTAACTCCCAGAATCTTTTGCTCATATTGGCTTGGTTCATTATAGACCCTGTCATTATGGACCCTGTCATTATGAATCAAGCCATCGCATGCCCGGCTAAAATCTTCCAATAAAATACGCCAAGATACGCCATCCACCACTAAATGGTGTATCACCAAATGAAAAAGACGATCGCCATTAGGCATCTGAATCAGAACAGCCTTTAAAATAGGCCCTTTATCTAAGGACAAACTGGCTTGATTATTATTCACGATTTCAGTTAGAAATCTCTCATCCCTTAAAACAACGGATGAAAATATTTTATCTGGTTTTGCTCCATAGGATTGACGCCAACTAGGATATTTATAATTAAACTGCATCCGCAAAACATCGTGCTGATCCACGACAACGGCCAGAGCACTAGCCAGTTTTTCATTGCTAATACTTTTTCCTACTATTAATAAAACCGATTGATTATAGTGACTTGATTTCTCTTGCTGTTGACTCAAAAACCAGTGCTGAATCGGGGTTACTAGAACATCGCCTTCTAACAACCCCTGTTCGGCTATAATGGGGTTTTCAATTTCATAAGCCACATCGGCCAATTCTGCAATAGTCTGATTTTCAAATAACTGTTTTACGGTAAAGTGTATGCCTGCCAGCTGCGCGCGACTAATAATTTGTATGCTCAGAATGGAATCGCCACCCATTTCAAAAAAATTATCATTTATCCCGACGTTATTGATATGTAAAACGTCATTCCAAATTTCAGCAAGCAGCAGTTCTCTAGAAGTGCTAGGCACCCCCATTTCGTCCTCATCATCCTTTGGAGGCTCAATCAATGCGGCACGATTCAATTTACCGTTTGCTGTAAGGGGCATTGACTCCATCATCACAAATACTGCAGGAACCATGTAATCGGGTAAGGTCTTTTTTAAGTTTGCCCGCAAACTTTTACTATCGAGAATAATGTCTACATCCACAACGATATAGGCGACTAAACGTTTTACGCCCGGTTTATCTTCACGCAGAATAACGGCCAATTCCCGGACGCCTCTAATTTTGCTAATGGCTTGCTCAATCTCTCCCAACTCAATACGATACCCACGTAACTTTACCTGCTGATCAATACGGCCTAGATATTCAATGACCCCATCAGCTCGATAACGAGCTAAGTCTCCGGTTTTATAAAGACGCTGACTAGACTCATCACCCACCAACGCAAAGGGATTTGAGATAAAACTATCGCCAATCGATTGAGCAATAGAATCCTCTTTAAGATAGCCATTAGATACCCCGTCACCGGAAGTACAAAGCTCGCCAACTATCCCTACAGGAACCGGCTGTAAGTTCTTATCGAGAATATAAGTGGTCGTATTTGCAATCGGTCGCCCAATAGGAACACTTCCGATCACCTCTTGGCTATGCCTCATGGGATAACAGCAAGTAAAAGTGGTGTTCTCTGTGGGCCCATAACCGTTCACCAGACACAGGCCATCCACCTCATCTAATACCTTGCGTACCAACTTAGGTGACAACACGCCACCGCCGGCCAACAACGTCTTTAGTGGCCGTAAACAATCAATATGATATTCGGCGATGAAGTGAAACAACGCCGCCGTTAACCATACTGAATTAATGGATTCCCTTAAAATTAATTCACTTAACTCATCCACCGTCACTAGCCCGGCAGGCGCTACCACCAGCGTGCCCCCATTTAACAGCGGTGCCCAGATCTCCAAGGTAGAGGCATCAAATGAAATAGGAGCGTACTGCAAAAAAACCGTGTTCTCATCCATCGCCATAAAATTGGTATTTTGTACTAAACGCGTCACATTACGATGGCACACTTCAATGCCTTTAGGTAATCCCGTGGAACCGGATGTAAACATGAGGTATGCAGCTTGCGCACCTCCCGCAGGTTGTTCTATAAAATTATTTTTAATCTTAGCGTTATTTTTAATCTCAGGAAAATCGCTACACAACAAAATGTTATCTGAATGGATGGGTAGGCGACTCACCAGCGCAGAATCTGCTATAACGATCTTCAATTGGGTATTCGAGACAATATACTTCAACCTGTCTTCAGGATAAGTCCAATCCAAAGGGACATAAGCAGCACCCACCTTCAGAATACCTAGCAGGAATGCGATCATATCAGCTGATCGCTCAGTGCAAATGCCAACTCGATCACCCAACATCACACCACGGGAGATAAGTGTATGAGCCACTGCATTCGCTCGCTGGTTTAACTGTGAATAAGTTAATACTTGCCGACCATCGCCATTGGCTTCTTCACCGTTAACTTCTTCAACATTAACTTCTTCAACATCGCTTCGATACACCACGGCGACACGATCAGGCACCCGCTCCACTTGCGACTCAAATAGTCTGATGATATTAGCTTCGCGATCATAATCTGTTTTCGTTTGATTCCACTCAATTAAAATCTGTTTCCGCTCATGGTCGCTCATCAGATTAAAAGTGGAGATTTTTGCTGACGGATTTGCAGGGATGCCTAGCAGCAGGTATTTAAAGCGTTCAGCCATTTTTTGGATGGTACCGTCCGCGAACAAATCGGTATTGTATTCCCACTCCCCTCTAAGCTGACCTTGGTCTTCAGTGAGGTTTAAAGAAAGGTCAAATTTGGACGACGCCGTCTCTGCCGATATCCTGTCAATGGTAATCCCTGACAGTTCTAGCGCCTGCCCCGGGTGGGTATTGGTAAGGCTAAACATAACTTGAAATAGCGGCGAGTGGCTCATCACACGAGATACACCCAGCTCATCGACCAGACGTTCAAAGGGTAACTCCTGGTGATTATACGCTAACACAGTTGTATTTTTTACTTGCCTCAAACAATCGATAAAACTCGGATCTTCCGACAAATCCACGCGTAGCGCCAAGGTGTTAACAAAGCATCCTATCAACGGCTCCAGCTCTGCCTTAGTGCGATTGGCGATGGGCGTGCTCACGCAAAAATCATCCTGCCCAGAATAACGTTGCATCAATACCGCAAACGCAGTTAATACTGTCGTAAACAGGGTAACGCCTTGACGCCGGCTAAGATCATTTAGTCCTGAATCCACAGAGGATTCAAAAATAGCGGGCAAATGTGCCCCCCGAGTACTCAGCACTGACGGACGAATAAAATCAGTGGGAATTTCTAGCACTGGCACATCTGCCAGTTGATGGCGCCAATAGGCTAGTTGCTTATCTAGGGTGTCTCCTTGCAACCAGCTTCGTTGCCAGTGGGCAAAGTCCAGATACTGTATTGGCAGTTCAGGTAAAGCGGCGGGTTGCTGCAAAACAAAAGATTGATAAAGATGGCCCACTTCCTTTACCAGTACACCTAAAGACCATCCATCAGACACTATATGATGCATGGTCACCAAAAGAATATGCGTCTTATCACTCAATTTTAACAATCGGGTTCTGAGCAAGGGACACTGAGTCAAATCAAAAGGGTGTTGAGCATCCATGACTATGGAGTTGCTCACCTCTTGCTCTTGAGCTTCAGCGGTAAGCGCTGCAAAATCTTCAATTGGCAATTGCCAATCAGCGGCTGAATGTACGATTTGCCGACCTTTACCTTCAATGATGACAAAGGTGGTTCTTAACGCCTCATGGCGTTCAACGATCTTGGCAAAAACCCGCCTTAATGCGTCTACTTCCAGATGGCCATCCAAGCGTAAAGCAGCTGATATATTATACGACGCACTCTCGCTTTCTAACTGATCTAAAAACCACAAACGTTGTTGAGCAAATGAAAGCGGGTAATTATCTTCGCTCCTGGGAATGGCTTTGATAGCTTTATTTTTACTCGTCCTACCGGATTCTTTTTTTTGTTTTTTGAGTTGTTTAAGGAGGATATCTCTTTTTTCAGGAGAAAGATTGGCAATCCGATCTGATAATTTCTTGTTACTCATTGATGGTGGCCTTAACGGCAGAAAGTACCTGTTTGTTTCTACAAAATCTAGTCGCCCTCAAGTCCTTCAATTTGATTCATTAAGGCGACTAACTCTGCATCACTCAACTCACCCACTTCTGCTTCTACTATTTGCAACGCAATATACTCAATAGTAGGTTGCTCAAACAAAATACTCAATGCCAATTCAACATCAAACTGATCCCGAATGCGAGAAACGATTTGCGTTGCCAAAAGAGAGTTACCACCCACATCAAAAAAGTTGTCATGAATACCCACTCTACTCAGTCCTAACACTTCACACCATATTGCCGACACGCCCCTTTCAGTATCATTTCGAGGCGCGACAAATCCGATAGAAGATTCGCCACCTTCCTCCGAGGGTATTGGTAATTTTTGCTTGTCAATTTTGCCATTTACGGTTATCGGCAACTCGTCCATCATTACAAAAGCGGAAGGTATCATGTACTCAGGCAAACTAGCTCTCAAGGCTGAGCGCAGGATTGCCGCATCCAGGTCAATTTCCTGTCGAGTCGTGTCTTGTCTGCCAAGATAAGCGACCAAACGCTTATCACCGAGCCTATCTTCGCGAAGAATCACCACATTTTCTAATACACCGGGCTGCATACTAAGTGTCGATTCGATTTCACCTAGCTCAATCCGAAAACCTCGTATTTTCACTTGATCGTCGGTTCGACCTAAATACTCTAAAACTAGAGGATCCTCTGTGTTGGATTCAGTAGCGTGCTTCCATCGCGCTAAATCACCGGTTTTATACAAACGACTACCAGGGAGTAAGGGATTATCAATAAAGCGTTCCTCAGTCAAANCNGGCTGATGNAGATAGCCACTAGCCACTCCNGCTCCCCCCACGTAAATCTCNCCAGGCACCCCAACCGGNACAGGTCTCATGTAAGGGTCTAAAAGAATAATTTGTACGTCATCAATAGCNAGGCCGATATAAGAAGATTTGGACAGTACATCGCTTTGAGTCACTCGATGATAGGTCACGTGGACTGTTGTTTCCGTGATCCCGTACATATTAATGAGTTGAGGTTGCTCCAGACCATGACGTTGCTGCCAATCTTGCAACGGAATAAAGTCTAGTGCTTCACCGCCGAAAATTACGTAGCGCAAAGACAATAGACTTTGCCCGTCACCTGGGTCCTGCTCGCTATCGACTTTNATCAACTGATTAAAAGAAGAAGGNGTTTGATTAAGGATGGTGATTTTTTCCTCTACCAATAGTGTGTAAAACTCCTTGGGTGAACGACTCACCTGATGCGGCACNACGACTAAACGACTACCGTGAAGTAGAGCACCCCAGATTTCCCATACGGTAAAATCAAAGGCGAGGCTATGAAACAAGGTCCATACATCGTCCTCCTTAAACGCAAACTTTTCTTCCGTCGCACTAAATAACCGAGTGACATTTTTATGGAGAACGACAACACCTTTCGGCTTACCCGTGGTACCTGAGGTATAAATAACATAGGCTCTGTTGTTTGCAGAACTAGCCATCTGAGTAGATGGATTAGAAATCGGNTGCTTGTCGATTAACGCCCGTTCCGTATCAACATTAAATACCTTATAAACAGNCTTATCACCCATGCTTCGATTTATCACACAGTCATCTATCGCACAGTCATCTATCGCCCAATCATCTATCGCCCAATCATCTATGGAACAATCATCTATCACAGCATTATGACTAATCACCAGCTGTATATCCTGCCCCCTCAAACCATCCTCCAGAATATAGGCAATTCTCTCGGCAGGATTACTGGCATCAATAGGCAAATAGGCTCCCCCTGCTTTCAATACGGCGAGAACGCTCACAATCATATCCACCGAGCGCTCNAAGCATATGCCCACCAATATATTAGCCCCAACACCTTGCTCTATTAGGTAGTGTGCTAGTTGATTCGCCCGGCAATTAAGCTCCTCGTATGTGATCTGCTCTTGGTTCAAACTTAACGCTATAGATTCTGGATTTTGCGCCACCCGTAATTCAAATAAATGATGCAATCCCGCTTCCCGCTGGTCAACATCAGCCTTCACCGTTGGCTGTTTGAAAACGCGCGTGAAGGTCTGCTCTTCTTCTTCTGATAACATTCGCAGGTCATCAACGCGTTGAGAGGGATCATTGGTCATATTCAACAGTAGGCGCTGAAAATGACCAATCATTGCATCAATGGTTGCGCGGTCGAAAAGGTCGGTATTATATTCCCATTCAGCGAGTATCCGACCATCGATTTCTGAAAGGTTGAGGCTAATATCAAACTTGGCGGACTGCGCCGCATTCGGCAACAATTCGGCTCCCAGCCCTTTCAGCTGCACCTGGTAGTCCTGCGGCGTATTCTGCAAGGTGAACATAACTTGGAACAAAGGTGTACGGCTCAAATCACGCACCACACCCAATTCATCCACCAAAACCTCAAAGGGCAAATCCTGATGGGCGTAGGCGCCCAGGGTGACATCTCGTACTTGCTGAAGTAATTCATGCACCGTCATTGTGTCATCAAATCGGGTTCGCAAAACAAGGGTATTCACGAAACATCCGATCAAGGGTTCCAACTCTGCTCGCGTACGACTGGCGATAGGACTACCCACACAAAAATCATCTTGATGTGAATAACGATACAGTAGCAATTTAAATCCTGCGAGCAATGACATAAAGAGAGTCACCCCTTGCTGATGGCTGAATGTTGCCAGGGCAGAGGTTAAAGATTTATCTATTTCAAAATCAATCCGAGAGCCGTGAGGTGTTTGTACTGGAGGTCGGGGCCGATCCGTAGGCAANATCAATACNGGCACATCAAGCAGCTGCTGCCGCCAGTACTCCATCTGCTTGTCGAGCACACCACTCTTTAACAGATATTGCTGCCATACGGCAAAATCCGCGTACTGTATTGGTAGTTCGGGTAACTGGGGCTGTCGACGACTGAGTTTGGCATCGTAAAGTTCCACAACCTCCTCGAGCAATACCCCCATAGACCAACCATCAGAAATAATATGGTGCATGGTCACCAAAATAATATATTGATGTTCCGCCAATTTTAATAAACGCATTCGCAACAACCGAAATCGATTCGCATTCTGGCTAATTTCAATATCAAATGCGCGTGTTGCTTCGTCTATCATCAACGCCTTTACTCGCCAGGACTGTTCAGGCTCCTCAACGTGAGTTAGGTCGATAATATCTAATTGACTGGGCTCGGCTAACCCTATTACTTGCACAACCTGATCATTGAGTATTTTTATATTTGTCCGTAGTATTTCATGCCTCTTTAACAATGCCGAAAAAGCATATCTCATTGCCGTTATATTCAGTTCACCGCTTAACTTAATTGCNCCCGCNATGTTATAAGCAGTACTGATTTTGAANTTAGAACTCCCCGACTCTAATTGATCTAAAAACCACAATCGTTGTTGCGCTGAGGACAATGGTATCGGTAGGCTTCTATCTGCTTTCTCTATGGGCGGGGCCACCTCAACCTCGTCAACATCCATATTCTCAATCAATTTTGCCAGCTCAGCAATAGTGGGGGCTTTAAATATATCCCGAACCAATAGTTCGATCTTAAAACCATTACGAATCCGCGACACCACTTGGGTCGCTAATAGAGAGTGGCCCCCTAACTGGAAAAAATCATCATGCGCTCCAATAATGTCTCGCTTCAACACCGAGCGCCAAATGGAGGCTAGGCCAATTTCGAATTCTGTGGTCGGCGCGGTGTATTCCACTACCGAATAATCAATAACATCGGGTTCTGGTAATTGATTTCTGTCTACTTTTCCGTTTGGCGTCAAGGGAAATGCATCTAAGGTCACAAATGCCGCTGGCATCATATATTCAGGTAGCATCTCTTTAATAGAAGCTCGTAAATCTGCGACAGTGGGAATGACAGCAGAAGCATCACCGTCTTTTGGTTGATTTGGTATCCAATAAGCAATGAGGTTTTTCTCTCCGCTCTCATCCTCACATACGGTCACCAGGCTTTGTCTTACCGCTTGATTTTGATTGAGCGCATGTTCCACTTCACCTAATTCGATACGGAAACCCCGCACTTTTACCTGATGATCCATGCGACCAAGATACTCAAGACGACCATCGGCTAAATAACGGACCAAGTCACCGGTTTTATAGACGCGATCATAGCCGTTTCTTTCTGTAAAGGGATTGGCGATAAATTTCTCTGCGGTTAAATCATCTCGGTTTCGATAACCCCTAGCGACCCCCCAACCCGCTAAATAGAGCTCGCCCGGTATGCCTTTAGGCACGAGCTGACCCGCTTGGTCAACAACGTAGGTTGCAGTAGTCGATATAGGTCGGCCAATGGAGGGGGGAGCATGGGCCTTGCGCAGTTCGCACATCGAATAGACCGCGGCTTCAGTGGGTCCGTAAAGGTCATACACTTTTTTCACATGCCCTAATGCATAGAGTCGGTCCACGATGGTTGCGCTGATGGCTTCACCACCGGAGTTAATTATTTTCACACTCTCTGGAATGGCATCATCATCCATTAAACTGACCATAGCAGAGGGCACGGTATTCATTAGAGTCACTTGATCCCTCGCTGGAATCCTCGGCAGACTCAGCGCATTGTCAGCCATGATCACAGTGCCGCCACAGGTCAAAGTAACAAATAACTCCCACACCGACAGGTCAAAACAGATGGACGTTGAAAACAAAACACCCTTCAAATCTCGAGGATGATAGGCGGTGTGAGCCCACTGCACCATTGAGGCTACGTTACGATGCTCCAGTGCCACGCCCTGGGGTTTGCCCGTAGAGCCAGAGGTATACGTCACATAACAAAGCTGGCTCGAATCGATGTCCAGCTCTAGATTAGAGATATCATTTCCTTCCCAAAGCGATGCGTCCGTATCAAGACACAAAATTTTTGCTCTGGATGTAGGTAGCCCATCCTTCAGATCACGATGACACAATACCACTGGCGCTAGTGAGTCCTCCAACATGTAGGCCACTCGCTCTTTCGGGTAGTCGGGATCTAAGGGCACGTAGGCTCCACCCACTTTTAAGATAGCCAACAGTCCTACAATTAAATCGATATTG
>JAESQG010000147.1 GCA_016765265.1 Pseudomonadales bacterium
TTAAATTCCCCGCAGAACAAGTAACTACTATTGTTGAAGATATTGTATTGCAGGTAGGACGCACACAATATTACTCATTATTTTGCGTCTACTCGGTAGAGAATAAAAACGACGCTTAGAGGATATTCGAGTATTCAAAGGTGATTCCCTAACAGTTAATTAATCTTAAGTAGTCCATCATTCTCCTGACATCTGCTGATGTGTCAATGAGAAATTACCTCAAAATATCCGTGACTATGAGTACGACCACACCCAATAGTTAGTTTCCATAGGGGTTGTACCTAGCACTGATGGCTAGCAAAAGATTAAGGGTGCTTTCTAATCCCCTACCTTGATATACTCCACCAATTGAATTTAGCTAGACTGTCAATAATTAACCAACTGATATATGGGAGTACTCATGGAATTTAATGAAAAGGTCGCGGAAAACTTTAAGCAGGCACCGAAAGACGGGCTAGCAGGCTATTTAGGCTTTAATATTAGCGATGCATCACTGGGTAAAATGACAGGCTACTTTGATGTTAAAGATGAGCTCTTAACCCCTTTTGGAAATATGCACGGAGGAGTATTATCCGCTTTTTGTGATCATATGTTAGGTTGCGTTTGTTATCCTGCGATGAAAAAAGGGCAATGGGCTGCAACCACCGAATTTAAAATTAATTTAATGCGACCTGTATCTGGCGGCAGAGTAATAGCGAATGCAGAACTCGTGAACATGGGTAGAACACAAGCTGTTGTAAGAATAGACTTCAGTAACAACGATCGACTAGTAGCCACCGCCCAAGGCACAGTGACTATCGTTGACCCAAAATAAACGTTGACCCAAAATAAGCCTTAATCCAAAATAATTTCTCCCACCAAACATACCCATATAAAAGGCATCACTTTATAAACTTATAATGAAGTGATGCCCTAGCCATGGCAAGTTATTCGAGACTAAAGGCGAATATATGGTCGGCCCTCTCAGACCCCACCAAATCGCTACCACCCGCTGCTACAACAACATATTGCTTACCATTTAGCTCATAAGACATAGGTGTAGCATTGCCTGTAGCGGGCAATTCATATTCCCACAAAAGCTTACCTGTGCTGGTATCAAAAGCACGGAACATTTGATCAGGGGTAGCCGCGATAAAAGTTATGCCTCCCGCTGTGGACATGGCTCCTCCTAAGGTCATTTGCTGCCCGTCTCCCACTTTATCCGTCCGCTTGTTAAGAAGTGGTGCCTCCCAGAGTATTTTGCCAGCAGACATATCCAAAGCAACTAGCTTGGACCACGGAGGAGCAGTACAGGGTGTACCATCTTTGGCAGCGAACCATTGTAAGCGTAAGCCATAAGGTGTGCCCATCAAGGGAATCAAGTTAGGTCTTCGGAAAGCAAAAAACTCACTAAACAATCCCGCCCACCATTTCAAACTGTATTTTCTATCCAAGTGCATGATGATGGGGAAATTCATTACTGGAGCCACCAATATCCCTCGAACAGAATCAAAAGTAGCACCCCCCCAATTGCTGCCCCCAACTGCACCCGGTATCTGTATCATCCCCTCTCGCCCGTAGGCGCCATAGATAGTTGCATCTGGCATGCCTTCTACGAGGTCTTCACACTCCTTCTTATGCTTCGGTGTAGGGCCGTACAAATCCTTAATATCAAAACTATGTGGCACCAATGGCGGCGGCGCAACGGGGAATGGTTGCGTCTTCGATAACACTTCACCCGCCAATATTGCTTTCGGAACAGCACGCTCCACTATCTCATGCAATGGCTCTCCTGTTTCCCTGTCAAAAGTAAACAGCATGCCCATTTTAGTAGGCTGAATAGCCGCCTTTCTTTTTTCACCATTGATCGTCAAATCAACCAGAAGGGGTGGCGTCGGCAAATCATAATCCCAAACATCATGATGAACCACCTGAAAATGCCAAACTCGCTTACCTGTCTTAACATCCAAGGCAATCAAAGTATTCGCATAAAGATTGTCACCGATTCTCTCTCCCCCATAATAATCGGGAGCAACTGTTGCGACGGGTGCATAAATTAAACCTAATTCTGGGTCTGCTCTAAACCCCGACCAAACATTAGCTGCACCGGTTTTTTCCGCTGTACCCGGTGCCCAGGTTTTATAAGCTTCTTTATCTTCGGGTCCCGGTATCGGCCGATATCGCCAGAGCAGTTCACCGCTGAGAACATTAAACGCGCGAATATAACCTTTAGGCCCATCGATTCTAATACCGTCTAGTAGTGAGTTACCTACAACGATGGTGTCACCCACAATAATAGGCACAGTCACATTGTATATTTCACCGGAGAACATCTCCTCTTCATGGGCTCGAAAGGCGACAATCCCCTCCTCACCGAAGGCCGTACAAAGCTCTCCATTATTTGCATCAACCGCAAACAAATCTCCTTTCTGTGTTACATGTAACAACCGGGATGCGCATGCTTCTCCGAGTTTTGCATTTTCGTTTTTGTGGTAAACGATACTCCAACAATTTCCTCTAACAGCACTACGCTCGCGTTTTAATGTTGAAAAGTCAAAACGCCACTTTGTCGCTCCTGTCTCAGGATCCAAGGCAAGAATATCTTCATCCGGCGTACAAACGAACAAGGACCCATTAATCATCAGAGGCGTGTTAGCAAAGGACCGAACCAAAATCATTTGGTCGTCATCATTACCCGTTTGAATATTCCAGGCTGGTTTTAATTTAGCAATGTTATCTGGGGTGATTTGTGCCGAAGTGGAGAATCGCGTGTAGCCCGGGTTATTACCATAGGTTTTCCACTCTATGGCGGCACCCGCTTCCTCTAGCGCGAAAAGCTCAGTAGTGACTACATTAGAAAATAAAAGAATCAAGACAAATTGGACATGAAATTTTTTGATAGCTAAGCCCTCCCATCGATATGAAAATAGAGGGCTAACCTTAAACCCTCTACAGAACATTTTCAACACGCTCATTTCAACACGTCAATTTCAACTCAATGGGTTCAATAAAACAGCTTTCACAATA
Source organism: Pseudomonadales bacterium (assembly GCA_016765265.1). Lineage (GTDB taxonomy): Bacteria > Pseudomonadota > Gammaproteobacteria > Pseudomonadales > DC-out160 > DC-out160. The sequence continues at coordinate 3,007 of JAESQG010000147.1, forward strand.
ACTGGTAGCCGCTGCGGCGCATAAAACTAAATGTAGTTTTATTGCTTTATTAGCAGAGTTTTTATAAAAAATGCACCCAAACGCAATGGATAACAATTTATTTTCGTAACGCTAAAGAATCCCGTACTATAACGCAGCCAAGAATTGTTTAGAAATAGCGGTACCAGTTATGAACCCCAATCCCCCTAACGCCTTTACCACGTTGCAGGCCATTTGGAGCTTAGAGTTTTCACGCCTCTTTTTAACTCATCGGGGCGTGATCTACCTTATTACCTTTGCCGTTATTTGGTTTTGCATACTGCATTATGCTATTAGCCCATTAGCAATCTCTACAAAATCAAAATTAACATGGCCTGTACCCGAGCTAGAAGTCTACTGGCGCCTTTCCTTCGACATGTTCCCCGTTCTTTGTATCCTCTCCGCTGCGGGTCAAACCGCTTCCGACCGAGAGCGTGGTACCTTACGCTTTCTCACTCTGCATTGTGGTCGCGATGTCCTTTTTTTTGGACGCTTTAGCGCCCAAATTCTCACTCAAGCATTTCTCATTATTACCACTTTAGGCAGCACTTTAATAATTGCATTGGTACGAGATCCCTCACTATTGATGCCTGGACTTAATAACGCGTGGATTGTTGCCTTGAACTTGATATTTATAATACTTCCTTTTCTTGCTTTGCTTGCGCTCCTCTCCGCTAGTGTCAACTCAGCTCGACAAGTAATGGTATTAGCTATTCTTATTTGGATTTTATCCTCAAATCTTATTGATCGCTTAACCTTATATTGGCCCGTACTCGATTTTTTGAATTATCTAGTACCTGGCATGCAAATTACTGAGCTTGCTCTTTTACCTCCCGCTAAAACCTATTTGCTGGTTCATATCCCACTGATACAGTGTCTCGTCCTATTAGCACTGGGTCGAACAGTTATGGCAAGGCGTTCGCTATGAGCCCTATTATTGATTGCCAAGGATTATCTAAATATTTTGCCAATAAGGAGGCACTGCATCAGGTGAGTTTTGAGGTCAACAGCGGAGACACCGTGGGATTGGTGGGGCCCAATGGTGCGGGCAAAACAACGCTATTGCGTATTCTTTGTGGTTATCTACACCCTTCAACCGGATTGGTCACAATACTGGGTGAAAAACCGGGATCAAAATCACTCCTAGGAAAATTAAGCGCGCTGCCTCAGGACGCTCAGTTTGACCCCGTGTTTTCCATTGAAACACAACTCACCCATTATGCGAGACTTCAAGGTTTTTCCAAGAAAAATGGGCATAATGAAACAATGAGAGTTTTAGAGTTAATGCAATTACGGCATAGCGCTAACAGCAAACCCGGCGCATTAAGCCATGGAATGCGTAAACGCGCCGCGATTGCACAATCGCTTATAGGCCAGCCGCAATTGGTTTTATTGGATGAACCCACTGCCGGGCTTGACCCTGTGAACGCTCGCAATATTCGTCAACTAATTTCCGATCTCTCCGATCAAACAACCTTCCTTATTAGTTCTCACAATCTACAAGAGTTGGAGCATCTATGTGAAACTATTCTTCTTTTAGAAAACGGTCATCTTATACCGCAAGCCGAAGCCCCTGCAAAAAGCTCAGCGCAATTCCTAACGCTGCGCATGGAGCGGGTATTAGAGACTGAATTGAGTACCGCCATCAATCAAATTCCTGGCGTGGAGTCTGTGTCAAACCAGCAAAAAAATGAATTCATTATCAAATACGATCAAAGCAAAGCACCCCATCTTGATCAAAATATTTTGCAATTAATCGCCGAAAACGGCTGGCAATACCGACAGCTCATTAATGGACAAACATTGGAAGAACAACTGTTTTCATCTTAGGTTTACTATCGCAATGGCTTTGACGTCGCTACCAAACCAAAAGCAATGTGTACCCACACAGCACCTTTCTTCTTGCGTCTAGCTTTTAATTCCCATCCTAGGACGTCACTGATTTATGTGACCAACCCATATAAACTAACATCTTATTCCGAACTGGCCCGAGACCTAAGGACAATCCCATCTCTGATGGCGATGACAAACCCAGCTTATATTTAATAATATTCGGTATTGCACTCAATATTTTTTGCGGCCCCAAACCACATTCTGCTTGGGGAGCAAGACCCACATTCTGCATAATGGAATTTAAGCGAGACGGTGCTATAAACATAGACCAAACATGCGTATCTTTCGGTACCATTCGAATAAGAGGAATGTCTTGCGCCAGCTTAATCATCAACAGCCAACTTAAAGCGGTTTTGTTAATCGTATCGTAAAAAAAGAAGCCTCCGGGTTTTAATNCTCTAGAGATTTCCGAGACCACTTTCGACAGATCAGATACATGCTCTAACACGTCACAACAACTCACAATATCAAACTGGGCATCGTCAAAAGGAAGCTCTTCACCACACCCCACTTTATACTCGACATTAAGATCCACTTGTTTCGCATGCCTCTGTGCTGTCGCCACCGACCCCGGAGAGGGATCAACACCTGACACATTAAAGCCTTTTTTTGCCAACTCCTCAGTCATATATCCTCCACCACATCCTATATCAAGGATTCGGCTTGCATCGCAACTTAGAGATTGCTCCCGCATAATTTCATCTAAGTAGGCCAAGCGACCAGGATTCAATGATTGTAAAATGGACATCAATGAGCCGTCTTCCCACCATTGTTCGGCGTTCTCTTCGTACCAATCATTATTGATAGTCGCCATAACAAATANCCCTCCTTATATGATACTTAATATTTTTGCCTATGGAATATCAATATACACTAACCCTACGAAGGAGCTCTATGCAAGGTCCGTAGGGAGCTTTTGCTCGGAACATAGATGAAAGCCGATTGAACGATAATTATCTGGTTTTTACTAATAACACGAGCATCATAAACATAGGGGCCAGGCATAGTAATAAGATGCTTTGCCAGCTTAAAAAAGCGATGGCCGCGCCTGCCGACAATGCGGCAATTGCTTGCATGCTGAAAACAACACTGTCATTCAAAGCTTGGGCTTTAAACCCCTCTCCCTGCCGGTGGGTGCTGGGTAAAAGTGCCGTGCCGGACAGAAACAAAAAATTCCAGCCTACGCCTAAAAATACGAGCTGGACCCAAAAACCTAAGACCGAGGTATTAAATGATCCTACCGCGATGGTTAGGGAAAACAGGACTAATCCAACAGCCATTAAACTGCGAATGCCAATTTTGCTCACCAAATAAGGCACTACCAGTGAGGGTAAAAACATAGCGCTGATATGCGACTGAATCACCCATTTAGTATCTTCTAAACTATAGCCATGATGGTTATGCATGCTTATGGGCGTACCCGTCATAATAAAAGACATCACAAAAAAAGCCACCACTGAACTAACCACAGCCAAACAAAAATTAGGGTTTTTTAATAATTGGATTGCCCGTCGTGCTGGCTGATCTTTATCGAGTTCAGGCAAGGGAGTCGGCTTGTAGAACAACAGTACAGCCGCGGCAACTACTAGTGATAGCGCTACTAAGTAGAATGAACCTTGATATTCAACTGCTGTGAACTGGCGACCGATTAAAGCAAACTCAGGTCCCATAATCGCCGCGACTATGCCACCACTCATTATCATGGCAGCAGCTGTTGCCGATTTTTCAGCGGCAACCGACTCCATCGCTGCAAAGCGAATTTGCTGAAAAGCTGCATTACTGGCACCCATAAGAAAACAGGCACCATTGAACAATAGGAAACTCTTTAGGACTAAACTTTGACTTGCCAAGAGACACGCTACAGAGCACAGGCCAACATATATGAGCAAGGCCTTTTTTCGACCCAGCTTTTTCATCATCATAGTTGCCGGTATCACACCTGCGGCAGCCCCTATAATAATCATGGCTAGAGGTAATGTTGCTAGCGAGGCATTAGGCGCTAGTCCCCACCCACGAAACTGCCAATCAACACCACCATCGGTGTGGCCGCAAACGCCAAGGCATTTGCGGCTGTCAGTATCCAGACATTTTTAAAATCAGAAGACAGCATTAATATTGCGAGGTCAAGTCGTTAGATTTATCGGTGCTTAAAGACTGCTGTTCGCTTTTCTCTAAAAGCGTTAACGCCCTCTTTAGCATCTTCACTTTTACCGGCTTTAATAACATTCTCCTGCTCCGCTTTGAGCCCCTCTTCAGTGATTTGCATCCCTGCAACGGCGACACTTTCCCGAATCGCGTTGACGGCCACCTGGCTAAACTGGGTTATCGTGCCGAGATATTCCTTTGCCTGGTCCAACAACGGCGTATCTCCCTTTGCAACACGATTGATCAGGCCCATTTGATAAGCTTCATCCACTGAAACAGAACGACCAGTTACCATCATGTCTAGAGCCCGTGAAGGACCTACTACAGCCGGCAAAAATTGAGTCCCTGCATAAGCCGGCATCAGTCCCAACTTAACTTCAGGCAATGCAAACTCGGCGTGTTGAGCAGAAATTCGAAACACGCAAGCAAGCGCAAGCTCTAACCCGCCACCAAAGGCCAAACCATTAATAGCAGCAATGCTGATAAAGGGTGCTTTGTTAAGTCTCACGAATAAGTCCCGCGCTCGATTCGTTTTAGCGTCAGACTGTTCCCCGTACACTGGTGTTCCAGGGTCGATGAAGGTGTCTCCCCTTCCCTGGGCGTTGCGTAA
>JAESQG010000148.1 GCA_016765265.1 Pseudomonadales bacterium
TTACGCCCAAATCCCACGCCTTTAGTTACCAGCTATGGATGGCCTGGCTGGATCTGGACGAGCTGCCCGAGCTGTTCGACAAGGTGCCCGGCTTTAGTGCCCGTCGCCCTGCGCTGGCGCGTTTTCGTCGCGAAGACTATCTGGGGCCGGTTGATCGCCCGCTGAAAACCGCCGTTCGCGAAGAGCTAATTCGGCAGTTGGGAAGTGCACCTAATGGCCGTATCTGCGTGCTTACCCAGCTGCGTACATTAGGCTGCATGTTTAATCCTATTTCCGTCTACTACGCCTACGACCATCTGGGGCGACTGACAGCCGTATTGAGTGAGGTCACCAACATGCCCTGGCGGGAACGCACCCGCTACGCCAGCGCGTTGGATCCCTCACGCCATAGTCACCAAGCGCATTTCGATAAAGACCTCCACGTCTCGCCGTTTAACCCCATGGAGATGACTTACCGTTGGAAGTTTAATGCACCCGGCGAAAAGCTCTTTCTGCATATGGAGAACTGGCAGGATCAGCAATGCCATTTTGATGCCACGTTAACCCTTGACGCCTCACCCGCCACCCGCGGCGCGTTGCTAAAAACCTTAGCTCGCCAGCCATGGATGAGCCTGAAAACCATTGTGGGTATTCATTTTGAAGCGCTTCGTCTGTGGCTGAAGCGCGTCCCCGTTTATAACCACCCCAAGCGCAAGGAGACTTCAAAGTGACGACCCTGCGTTCCACGCCTCCAAACCTTCATCCGGTTGTGCAAGACCGCCTAACCAAGTGGCTAAAACCACGCCTAATGGCCCAACTAGACGCCTTTCGCGGCGGTCGTATCACCCTGATTGAAGGCAATCAGGGTCACCATTTAGGTCAACAAGGCCCGCTGCAAGTTACCGTGGTGATTCGCCACTCCCGCGCCTGGAAGCGCCTTGCCTTTGGCGGCACCGTGGGGGCTGCCGAATCGTACATGGACGGCGATTGGGACGCCGACGATCTGGTCGCCTTGGTACGCCTGTTCGCCGCAAACCTTAAGCAGGTGAATACTAAAATGGAGAACGGCAGTGCCCGCTTTGCCCGTTGGTTACTGGGCGCCGCCTATCGCTTTCAGCGCAACAGTTTAAGCGGCTCGAAACGCAATATTGCCGCCCATTACGATATCGGCAACGAGCTGTTTTCTACGTTTTTAGATCGTCACCACTGGATGTATTCAAGCGCTGTTTTCCCTTATCCAGAAGCCAGCTTGGAAGAGGCCTCTACCTATAAGCTCGATTTGATGCTTGAAAAGCTCGATGTACAGCCCGAGCATCACCTGCTAGAGATTGGTACAGGCTGGGGAGGGCTGGCGATTCACGCCGCTAAAACTCGCGGCTGTCGTGTCACCACCACGACTATCTCTGATGAACAGCACGCCCATACCGCTCAACGCATTAGGGAAGAGGGGTTGGAGGATAGAATCACCTTGCTTAAACAGGATTATCGTCAATTGACCGGCCGCTATGACCGGCTCATTTCGGTGGAGATGATCGAGGCGGTGGGGCATCAGTATCTCGATACCTACCTCAACAAGCTGGATAGCCTGCTGACCGACGATGGACAAATAATACAGCAGCTATAACGAAAACCGAAAGCGAGAAAAAGACAGTACATGCTGGACCGGCGGTAAGAAGATTGGCCAGCGAGTTGGGCGTAACTCTATCACATGTAACGGGCACCGGGCCAAAGCAGCGCATTCTTAAAGAAGATGTACATCGTTTTGTCAAAGCGCATTTTACTGACAAGAGCGTGGACAATACCACTTTGACTTCCGCTAACGGATTGCCGCCGTTACCGGTAATGGATTTCTCCAAGTATGGTGAGATTGAAGAAGTTGAATTAACAAAAATTCAAAAAGTCAGTGGTAGAAACCTGCATCGTAGTTGGGTCAATATTCCTCATGTGACTCAATTTGACGAAGCGGATATCAGCGACATGGAAGCCTTTAGAAANGAGCAGGGCNCCGCGCTTAAAGAGAAGGGNGTCAAACTGACGCCNCTTGCTTTTATGGTAAAAGCGGTGGCTTATTGCCTGAGACAGTTTCCAAGATTTAACAGCTCCTTACATCCTAATGGGGAAACACTCATATTAAAAAAATATTGTCATGTGGGTATCGCCGTGGATACTCCTAANGGACTTGTNGTGCCAGTGATAAAAAATGCAGATAGCAAATCCTTGATAGATATCGCTAATGAGCTACAAAGTCTCAGCGAGAAAGCCAGAGGCAAAAAACTAATGCCCTCTGATATGCAGGGAGCTTGCTTCACGATTTCTTCTTTGGGGGGCATCGGTGGAACCGCATTTACGCCTGTGGTGAATTGGCCTGAGGTGGCAATACTCGGTGTGTCACGGGCCAGTATAAAACCGGTTTATCAAGCTGAAAAATTCGAGCCTCGCCTAATACTACCGCTGTCACTGTCTTATGATCATCGCGTTATCGACGGTGCTGAAGCGGCAGGATTTACTACCTATTTGGCGCATGTGTTAGGAGATATTCGGGAGTTGTTGTTGTAGTTGCTTGTTGTAAGGTGCTTATTGTAGATTCTTGTTGTAGGCTATTCTCCCACCTCTTTTGCTTGGGTAAACCGAATGTGTGACATTATGGTTTCTTCCAATCGAGATATTTGATAGGGCTTTGCAATATAACTGTCCATGCCTGCGTCCAAACATTTCCTTTCATCGCCTAACAATGCGTTTGCAGTCACCGCAATAATCGGTATGTGTTGTTCCGATAGCATGCCCTTGGATTCTAATTGACGAATCTGACGAGTTGCTTCGAACCCATCCATCACAGGCATTTGGCAGTCCATTAAGATAATGTGAAAGGACATTTGTTGTATCAGGTCCAAGGCTTCCTGTCCATTAGCAGCCAACGTCGGCAGCATGCCTAGGGATTCTAGTGCTTTTTTTAGTAAAACTTGGTTGACCGGTAAATCTTCTACAATAAGCACTTTAATCGGACCTTTTGATACTTCGACGGCCACAGTTGCTTCTTTTAATGTTGCCTTGTTTTGTCGCTTAATCGTCGGTATCCGTTCTACCGGTTGATCAGCTTTCGAATTGAAAGATTTGATGGTGACATTTGGTGGTGATTTTAAAGGTAGGCGTATTATGAACGTGCTCCCTTTGCCGGGCATGGAGGCAGCAAAAATTTTCCCATTCATTTTTTCTATAATCAGTTTACAGATACTCAATCCGACGCCCATACCACCGTGTTTTCGGGTATAGCCCGTATCTGCTTGGATAAAAGAGTCAAATACGGCATTAAGCTTGTTGGGATCAATTCCAATGCCAGTGTCCTTTATCAGTAGCTCGAAATCATAAATGTCGTCATTGTGTTTATGGATGAGGGATGAAAGGGAGATAGAACCCCTTTCGGTAAATTTAACGGCGTTGTTAAGCAAGTTCATAATAACATGCTCCAACCGCACCCGGTCACTGAAGACGATTTCAGGCATAGTCAGGCTGATGGTGTCGATGGAGATGTCCTTGCTTTCACAGGGTTCACGGATGGCTTTAACGCAGCGATCCAATAACTCAAAGAGATTTGTTTCGTCCTCTCGAATGGTTACCATATTTTGGTTTAAGCTATTAAGTTCCAATATGCTGTCGATTAGCGTAAGCAAGTTGCCGGTGGAGCTTTCGGCAATACGGACGTACTCTGATTGTTGTGTTCCAATCTCCGTTTCTTTTAATAAATTGAGGCTACCTTGTATCCCATTAATGGGGGTTCTTAATTCATGGTTAATTGATAGTAAGAAATCATCTTTGAGTCGATTACTCTTTTTCAGCTCTTCCAGGGTTTCCCGTAGGGCGATAGCGTTGTCTGTTAGTGATTGGTTGGCTGCTTCCAANTCGGTTTTTGCTTTGTGCTCCACCCTTTCATTGTCTCTTGTAATACGATTCATTCGATCCGCAAGCGCGAAGGACAGGAATAGGGCNCCCAATAAGCCGCCGAAATGACCTCCAAATTGAATGAGAGCCATCTGGGGTGTATCAGCGAGGTTATTGGCTATAATTGAAAATCCACCAGCGATAAACATGACCCAAGCTGTCACAAAATATTGGGCGGGATAAAAACCCCTTTTTATAAGCGCGACAAAGCCNGAGGTTATTAGGATAGAACACGCTGTTAACCCCATCGTCGCGCTTAAAATGCTCATGAGTTTTACGGGTAAAAACCAGCTTAAACAAAAGAGTGATACCGAGGCATAACTGAGGATGCGGAGCATGAGATCAGCTAATGGCCATTTCTTTCTGAGATGTAAAAATTCGCGACCATATTGACAAAAGAAAAGTATCATCAAGAATATTGTGGGCGATTGGAGCTGATCGAACGCGGGTGAGTTAAGTGAGATATAGCCGTCCACGATTAATTGATAACAAAGTATGGATGAGAGNCAGGCTAGATAAATAAGAATATCTTTGGATTTATTGATGAGATAAAAGAAAATATTGTAGATTACTAGAATAGCTATTCCGCCATAGTAAAGGCCAAATACTTTAGTGCCGAAGGCGGTTGCAGTTAACGCGGTCGTAGTTAATGTAGTGGTAGTTAATGTAGTTGTACCTAATGAGGTCGCGCTTAAAGCAAGTGGTGAGAGCATACATAAAATTATCACCGCTAGAAAATGAGCTAAGCGAAGGCGGTGAGAGTCGACTGTCACAATTTTAATAATGTAGGAATCCATATCGAGGGGCATAAAATTCATTTAAAATCGCTTTTTCGAGTAAACTGGGTGTATTCCCTTTTNTGTCCCNATCACGGATTGTTTCGGATAAAGGACTAAACCAAAAACGTCTTGGTGTTTCATAACCTTACCGTTTCCTAATAGAATAATAGCCTAAACAAAGTAAATGCAATTCACTCCCGAAGTAAGCTTAGCTATATTAGGAACTATGAAGTTGAAATGTGCAACAAAATAAATAACGAGCGACTACCTTCTCATTTTTGAGGTGTTTAATATTTTATAAGCTGAAGCTATAAAGATGAGTGAGATATGAGTGTATTGTTTGCATTAAAGGTGAAATCGCTAAATTAGGAAGTTGTCGGTGATAAGAGCGTTCACTTTAATTGATTTTAGCTATATTGCCTCTATCAAAATGATTTGCTAACAGTATTATAACGCCTCTACTGATTATGAAAAAATATTCACTTAAATACCTGTACTTACGAAAAAAAACATTGTATCAATTTGTGGTTTTGCAATTCAGCTTACCTAAGCTGAAAATTTTGTTCGAATTGATTTGAGTATGTATTGAGGGAAGCGAATTACCTAGGTTTGTGGACGATGATTAGAAATACGATGATTAGAAATACGTTGATGGTGCAGGGGGCAACCTCGGATGCAGGTAAAAGCACAGTGGTGACAGGACTTGCTCGGTTGTTGTTGAGGCGGGGTGTGTCTGTGGTCCCTTTCAAACCACAGAATATGGCGCTGAATAGTGCCGTGACCGTTGACGGTGGAGAAATTGGTAGAGCTCAGGCGGTACAGGCTCAGGCTTGCGGATTGGAGCCACATACCGATATGAATCCAGTTTTAATCAAGCCCACTAGTGATACCGGTGCTCAAATTATTATTCAGGGTCAAGTTTACGGACAGATGAATGCTAAGGGTTATCATGAATATAAAATGATGGCCATGTCTGCAGTATTAGAGTCCTATGAACGATTGGTTAGTCAATACGATATCGTGATAGTGGAAGGGGCCGGTAGCCCTGCTGAGATTAATCTTAGAGATCGTGATATCGCGAATATGGGGTTTGCTGAGGCGGTGGACTGCCCCGTTATTCTGGTGGCGGACATTGATCGCGGTGGTGTATTTGCACATTTCGTGGGGACATTAGAATTGCTGAGTGAGAGTGAACGTCATCGGACCATTGCTACTATGATTAATCGGTTTCGCGGTGATATTGCGTTGTTGCAGCCGGGAATTGANTGGTTGGAATCTAAAATCGAGAAACCGATGCTGGCTACTTTGCCCTATTTGCAAGGGTTTTATTTGGAAGCTGAAGATGGATTGGATCGGCGCAGGATGTATGCGGATAAGAATGAAAAAATAACCGTGGTGGTTCCGGCATTTCCTCGCATTAGCAATCACACCGATTTCGATTCTTTGCGCTTGCATCCCCAAGTGGATTTTCAGTATTTGGGCGCNGGACANTCCTGGCCAGCNGCGGATTTAGTCGTGTTGCCGGGTAGCAAAAGTGTGCGGTCAGATTTGAAGTGGTTAAAGGCGCAAGGATGGCAATCTGATTTGGAGCGTCACTTGCGTTTTGGCGGCAAAGTGATTGGTATCTGCGGTGGTTATCAGATGCTAGGTCACAGTATTGCCGACCCTTATGGTGTGGAAGGGACACCGGGTGAAGATCGTGGTTTGGGTCTGTTAAATGTTGATACTCAGCTAGAGCAAAGCAAGCAGCTTGCTCGCGTTAAAGGGGAGCTTTTTTTACAGAATACAGAGGTTGAGGGTTACGAAATTCACATGGGTGTGACATCCCATCAAGGAAGTGCTCAGTGGGCAGTAACCAAAATGGAAGGCTCGGCTTCGGAGAATGACGGTATAGTGGATGAGGGTGGTCAGATATTTGGCTCTTACATCCATGGTTTGTTTGATCGGACTGAGGCGCTAAGGGAAATCTTGAAATGGAGCGGGTTAAAACAGACCGTAGACTTTGATATCCGGTCATTTCAAGAGGCGCAAATTGATCGCTTGGCAGATTGCATAGAGGAACACATGGACTTTGACCGACTTGCAGAGTGGATAGATTTCTAGGCAATACCTACAACCAAAGCAGCGGCATCAAGCAAAGGCATTCCGTGATTTCAATCCATGCACCGGCGGTATCGCCGGTAAACCCATCTATTCGTTTGAGCATAAGGTGGCGCATACCCCACCATACTAGACTACAGAAAAGAGCGGTTAGCAGACAATATAGCAAGGGGAAATAGATTAGGATGAATAAGGTAGTTAAAGTAATGCCGATCAGCGCTTTATGCAGGCTCATTTGAAGAGCCATTGCCGAGGCTAAACCCTCTTCCCGCGCATAACGGGTGGTACCCAGTAAAGCTTGAATGCTCGCTCTGGCAATAAGAGGGGCGGCGATTAGATAGTGTAAACCCACTTCAAAACAAAGCTGGATCAAGGCGAACTTAACCAATAACAATAAGATAATGGATGTGACGCCGGCCGGACCACAGGTGGGATCTTTCATAATTTTCAGGGTACGAGTTTTGCTACCGTAACCACCAATCCAAGCGTCTGCACTATCGGCTAAGCCATCAATATGAAGTGCTCCGGTCAGTAGAACCCAAACGATTAATGTTAGAACGGCTAGTACGCTATTGGCTTCTGTTGACGATGCACTTACGGCGACACTTAATAAAGATGCGACGGTGAAGAGTAAAAAACCAAGAATAAATCCTACAATAGGATAGTGATAGATTGCCGTACCAAATTCCTTCTGCGTGGGTGATTCGATTGCCGGGGTAGGTAGGCGGGTTAGAAATTGTATGGCTAGCCAAAAGGAACGCATTATTTTTCCTCTGTATTGGTATCTAAGTGGTGTAAACATCCGTTGATAAAAACCACGTTAGATGTCTGCTCACTGGGGCCGCTCTGGTGATGATGATAGACGGCAATGCGACTGATGGCTGCATAGGGGATTTGTAGATTAAAAAGGGTTTCCAGTGGCATTTGCAGTACGTGAGCCAAAATAATTCGAATNGTCCCACCGTGCGCGACGAGTAGTAGATTTTTATCAAGACGAGGGAGGGTCTTATGGGGATGGATTAAGGATTGCCANGCTGAGACGACACGGTATTGAAAATCCTTGAGNNGCTCTCCGTTTGGTGCGGNGTGTAGAGTGGGGTCACTCCAAAAAAGAGAGAGCGCTTGCGTGTCGATTTCAGTCGCCTTTTTCCCCTCCCAATCACCAAAAGATATTTCTCTAAAGTCAGGTTCCACATGCAGAGGTGTTTCGGTTGCGGTAGATAGCTCTCGCGCAAAATCGCTACACCGTAACAGAGGAGAAGCGATAATTTGTTGCCAAGGTCGGTGGTCCCCAACCGCCTTATTCATTTGAGACCATCCGAGAGTGCTAAGAGGGTCATCTAGGCTGCCGCGAAACCTGTCGCCACCTTTAGGCTCTCCATGTCGGATAAGATCAATGGTTGTGGTGTTGAAATCCATTATTCTATTTTTCTATTATTCTATGATGATTTGAGTGTCACTAATTTGCGTGCTGCTAACTTGTGCGCTACTGACTTGTGCGCTGCTAAAGGTGGCCATTTCATTATGCAATGAGCATGCTAATCGCATAATAGGGACTGCTGTTGCTGCGCCGCTACCTTCGCCTAACCTCAACCCTAAATCCAGAATGGGTACTGCGTTTAGGGCGGCGAGCACGTGCTCGTGACCTGGTTCAGCTGATGTATGGGAAAAGAACATCCACTCTCTTACCTTAGGTTCAATTTTGACAGCGCATAATGCTGCAACACTACTAATAAAGCCATCTACTAATGAGGGGATTTTACCTTGCGCCGCACTAATATAAGCGCCGACCAATGCAACGATTTCGAATCCACCAAACAGTCGCAGGGCTTCCAAGGGGCGATCTTCATAATCATTGTGATGGCGCAAGGCCTGGGATATCACTTCTACTTTATGTTGCACTCCAGCTGGGTCTAAACCAGTACCTGGACCGGCTAAAAATTCTGGGTTTTTATCTAACAGGGCGCAGGCTAAGGCAGTGGCTGATGTGGTATTGGCGATACCCATTTCACCACCGATAAAGAGTCTTGCGCGCAAGTTCATGGCGCGCACTATTGCCTCGCGGCCTTGTTCAAGGGCTTGTTTTAGGTGCAAGCGCCCCATCGCTGGTTGAGTGCTGAAATTGGCAGTGCCTGGAGCGATTGGAGCCGATATGACATTGGGTAGTTCGTCGGTGGGTTGGACGGTACCTAGATTGACGATGTCTAGTCGGGCATTTATTTGTTGGGATAAAATATTAATAGCCGCACCGCCATTTGAAAAGTTTCGAATCATCTCTACCGTTACGGATTGCGGAAAAGCGGACACGCCTTCTTCTGCAATGCCGTGATCCGCTGCAAATATGGTGATGTGCACGTTACTGAGATCGGGTTTAGTGGAGTCTTGCATTGCCGCCAATCGAACCGCAATATCTTCAAGTTTTCCTAAAGAGCCCNCTGGTTTGGTAAGCTGATTCTGATGCGCCTNTGCATCGGAAANAGAGGCAGCACTGATGATTGGGATCGGGCGGCTTAACCACTCAAGTTTTGACATACTTTAATCCTTTTGCTTGTCTTGAAATCAGGCATTTTGAAATTAGCTCTACGCAGAGGACGAGCCTTTTAAATATTGAGGTAGCCCAGCGATAGTCAAAATGACATTATCGCTTAGTTTAGCCAAAGATTGATGTAACCGCCCNGTTTCATCNCAAAACTGCCGGCTTAACTTACCCATGGGAATGATACCTAAGCCTACTTCGTTACTGACAATAATAATATCGGCCTCTAGTTCGGGTAGCACTGCTTGCAGTTTGTCGAGTTCAACCCTGTGTAGGTCTTCATCAGCGTGACTGATCAGGTTGCTTATCCAAAGAGTAAGACAATCAACGAGCAGGCATCGATTGGGATGATCATATTGGCGTAATATTTCGGCGAGGTATAATGGCTCTTCTCGCAGAGACCAACGGTGGGATCGTTGGTCTTGGTGGTGCTGTATTCTTTGTTGCATTTCTTCATCGTAGGCAGTGGCTGTTGCTATGAAGAAAAGATCTTTCTGGCCGCCTTCCGCTAGGGATTGTGCTAATGCAGATTTACCTGACCGCGCACCGCCAAGTATAAGTGTGGTTGTCATTATTGATGTCCATTAATCCTGTCCCTGCCTATTATTCCTGTCTAAGGAGTAGGCCCTATTTATTTCGGGTTGGGTTCCACAGCACTTCCTTGCCACCGTCTTGGCGCGCAAGTACACGAGCGGTTACAAATAACCAATCGGATAACCGGTTTAAATACATCACACTCAATGGACTTATATTGTCTTCTTGGTTCATTAAGGTCACTGNGCGGCGTTCNGCTCGGCGGCANGTGGTGCGAGCCAGGTGACATATGGATGCCGCTCGATTACCNCCTGGAAGTATAAATTCTTTTAANGGGGGCAAATCTTTATTCATCTCCTCAATTTGGTTTTCAAGTTTGTCTATGGTCTCTGCTTTTATCACTACGTGGCCCGGGATGCAGAGCTCAGCACCCACGTCAAAAAGGTCGTGTTGAATTTCAGATAACCAGGTTTGCAGTTGGTCAGATAGCGGCTCGCAAATCAAGAGTCCAATAACGCTATTGAGTTCGTCTGCGTCTCCGTACGCTTCAACGCGGCAATCGTCTTTAGATACTCGGGAGCCATCGCCTAAGCCAGTGGTACCCTTGTCGCCGGTGCGCGTATAAATTTTTGAAAGCCTGTGTCCCATATTTAGCCCTAATAACCCTTTAGTTAGTCTTAATAGTTTTAGTTTTACGAAGTGAATATCGGCACATTCTATCATGGGCGTAAAACCATTGGCGAACCGACTTATCATTGGCTACTATTAGGCATAAGCGATGCTGAAGTGTATCTTAAGATATTGATATAATTAATAAATATGGCTTTATGCTGTAGAAATAAGGGCAAAATAACATTACNGTACCAGATGATTTTTGTGTAGTTNCTTTACGAAATGAGCATTGTTGATTGATTGTATTGTGTGGGTACAACGTTTTATTTAGAAACATAGCTGAATGCGCAGGGGAGGGAGATATGACACAGGTTTGTGTAGATATGGAGTTTGCCAAGGCGATTTTAGGTGCTAGTTATTCTACATCTATGAGTCATCGAGGCGAAATGGATGAAATGTATGCTTTGGGCGGTTTGGAAGCCACTGCTAATATACTTTACATTATGGCGGTTAATGCGGGCAATACTGAGCTGGAAGTGATGTGTCATAAGTTTGCGGCTGATGCACTGAACCGCTATGACGAGCTATGCGAGGAAANTAAGGACGTCAGCAACTTGGGGCGAGGGTTGTCATCTTAGAGAGCTATCATGGTAAAACATTTTTTGATCGTAATAGCGTTGAATTTTAATTTTTTATGCGTGGCAAATANAANCACCATTAGNANAAGTGAGTTCGCCNGNTTTTTTGTATTCTTCAACACACCAATTGNCCTTNGGCANACGCGTGTCACCCNCTTAAGCTAGCTGTANTCATGTCGCCAGCNAGTGTATAGAGTATNNGAGTGCCTGCGTTCCATCAGTTGNNCCCAATNNGTTNCATTCATAGTGAACCTANGTCTGCGTCGGCATNTTCGATCTCGGCCGCAAATCCATTGGCGAACCAACATTTCATTGACTATTCTTAATAGTAGGTCGTGATGCTCTAGTATAAGCTATTGATATATAGTCGAATTTATTAATTAAGTGGCGCTATGACATTAAAGATTAAGAAAACTGATGAAACAAAGATGCATAGGTCTTGGAGCATCAACGTTTGTGTCGTAGTCAGAAGGTAAGCCGATTGCAGAGGAGATGGGTTAGTGACGCAGATTTGTGTGGACATGGAGTTTGCCAGAGCAATCTTAGGGGCTAGTTATACTACGGCCAAGAATCATCTGGGAAAGAACGATGAAATGTATGCATTGGGCGGCCTGGAGGCGACGGCTAATTTGTTTTATATCATGGCGGTTAACTCTAAGAATACTGAGCTACAAGAAATGTGTCATCGGTATGCAGAAGACTCACTAAATCGCTATGAAGAACTGTGTGAAGACCAAAAGGTTGCTAGTAATTTGGGACGGGGTTTATCAGGCTAAGCGGTTAAAGCAGCAAGTTAATAATGTGTAAGCTGGTTAACCTGCTCTAACAATTCTATATTATAAGGGCAGTGAAGGTTGAGCTCATCCGCTTGGCGAAGAAGATAACCGTTTATGTAGTTGATTTCCGTTGGGCGTTGATGGGTGAAATCTTGCAGCATTGATGAGTAGTTATGCTGAGTAGCAATGGCTACCTTCTCAACTGTTTCGAATAAGGATGCACCTGTAACAGGTATTTCATTTGAGGAAATTCCTTTTTTTAGCATCACTGAGGCAACCTCTTCACAGATCATCTTCATTCTAGTTACCGTTTTTGGTAGGTCTAATAACTTTCCGTTTTGACATTGATGTATGACGGTTAAACCGTTAATCGCGCAGTTTATAGCGAGCTTATCCCAAAGGCGTCTTTGAATTTGAGAATCAATGTCTACTTTCAGTCCCGTGGCAGATAGCACTTCTTGGATGGATGTCAGTAGTTCAGGGTTACTGTTTGTTGTCTCGAATGCACCGAGAAAAGTGTTTCCCTGCCCCGCATGAACAACGTGAAATCGTTTTTTTTGGTAGGCACCTTCGGTGGTGGATGCGCAAAAAATATCGGTATCAGGTAGCGCCGTTCTCAGCTCCTCGTATACCCCCAGACCGTTTTGCATTAATAGGATTGTTGTAGTGTGTTTCAAAAGTGATGTAATGGATAGGATGGCATCTTTGGTCTGGTGTGCCTTGGTGGTCACTATCAGAAAGTCAATGGAAGCTCTGTCTTCTACTGCCACCTGTTTTAGCGTAATCGGGTTTTTATTAAAGAGTTCTTCAACAGAGCGGGTGTTGATATTTGCCCCCAATTGTTCTACGTGCTCACCTAATTCAAGACAGAGACCTTTTTGTTGTTGCCAAATTTTTTGAGTTGCTTGATTTTTTAAGAGTAGCGTAATGGGTATATTAGTTTTACATAAATAAGCTGCCCACAAACATCCTATGGAGCCTGCCCCTAAGATCGCCCAGTGCTCTGTAAGCTTGCCTGTTCTGCTGGCAGTATCAGTTGTTATTATGTGAGAGGTCATGTGGGATGTCTTGTTGTCGGTGTCGGTGTCGGTGTCGGTGTTGTTGTAGATGTAGATGTAGATGTAGATGTCGGCGATAGGTAGTGTTTATGATAACAGTAATGATAGTTAAATCGATTCTAAGTCCCAGAATGTGCCCACGACTCGACTGGCGCTACTGGACTCCGGCAGCATTTCACGCGCTTTAGCGATCACATCTTCCGGGTAGGGCGGTTGCTCATCTTGGCAATCTGTGGTGCAAAGACCGATTGAGGCCTGAATGGAAATATAACCTGCTGAGGTCTTATAAGCTTTTAGGTTTATGCCGTCGAAAATACGTCGAAAATGCGAGGGTTGGCATTGTTCTATTTTATTATGAGTCGTGATGATTGCAAATTCGTTAATACTAATGCGAGTAATGATGTCGAGGGGTCTCACTAATTGTCGAAGTCTACGGCTGATACCCAGCACTAATTGGCTGATGACCGTCTTATTATGCTTACGTTTTAGATCGTCGAATCCGCTAATATTAATGAGCAATAACCCTAAACAACCACCGCGCGAACTACAGTGTTTAATCGTACTTTGTAAGTTCTTCTCCAGAAACGCCCTGTTACCGATACCCGTTAGTGGATCCAATGTGCTGTATTTTTTAAGTTTACGATTTGCCTCAACCAGCAAGTGGTTTTCTTGCAATAACCGGTTTTGTATATTGGAAATGCGATCCGCCGCATAAATTCTCGGCAATAGCTGCTCACTCATAACAGATTTATTGATGAAATCGTCCACGCCGCTATCGAATGCGTGGGCCAATACCTTGGGGCCTTCTTTCGCTGTTAGTAAGATGATATAGGTAAAATGATTGGTCGCTTCGTCAATCTGCCGAACTTTCGTGGCCAATTGTAGACCATCCATCTTCGGCATAAGCCAATCAGCGATGAGTAAATTGACTGGTCTCTTGTCTATCATGTCGGCAGCATCTACGCCATTGCTGGCTAGACGAACATCTTTGAANCCNGCANTNCGTANGGTTTTCCCAATGACGGCNCTACTGAANTTAGCATCGTCNACAACNAGTATNGAAAGNTCAGTATTAGGCATNGGTTGAGCTAAAAATCCTTTNTTNTTATTNCNTNGTCCCTANACGCAATTTATATTCGCGCTTTTATAGTTTAGACGTTATTTTTATAACATTAATCTATTGGGACTATATATTTGTATTGCATGCACTTATATCACATCCAATGGCCGCTGAAGTGCAAAAAGGATAACTGAAATTGAGATTAGGCAAAACGCTACCATATAAAAAAAGGATCTGTCCTAAACTCATCCCTATTGATTTTAAGAGTCCTCAANTTATGACAGATGATCAAGTTAAGACAGATGGACAAGTTAAGACAGATGGACAAGNTAAGACAGATGGACAAGAAATTCTCAGCTGGAAAGAAGCTTGTCTGGTTTATTTGCAGCCGCGTGTATTTATCATGTTGTTATTGGGCTTTTCAGCGGGTATCCCCTTCTTGCTAGTTTATTCTACATTAACCGCTTGGTTAACCGAAGTAGGGGTGACGCGCACCACGATTGGCTTTTTTGCGTGGGTTGGGGTGACGTATTCCATTAAATTTTTCTGGGCACCCTTTGTTGATCGCTTATCTATTCCTGTATTAGGTAAAGTGTTGGGTCAGCGTCGAAGCTGGATGTTTTTGGGGCAATGTGGGATTGCAGCGGGTTTGTGGATGCTATCGACAATGAATCCTCAGGATAATCTTTCGATGTTTGCGGTAGTGGCAGTGCTGATCGCCTTTTCTTCGGCAACTCAAGATATAGCGATCGATGNATTTCGTATTGAAGCGGCTGATCCTCGTTTTCAAGGAGCGATGTCTGCAAGCTATGTTTTTGGTTATCGATTGGCGTTGTTGGTTGCGGGTGCAGGTGCCCTCTATTTAGCTGATTTTTATACTTGGGCGATTTCATATCGGATTATGGCTTGCTTATTGGGTATTGGTGTAGTGGCTGTATTGTTAAGTCAAGAGCCGGTGCGACNAAGTGTGACAGAGCTCAATGAGCTGGAGGAAAGCGTTGTTGCCTGGTTGGATAGGTTTATGGAAAAAAGAACGTATTTGCCATCCAATATACAACAGGTTTTACATTGGGCGATGACGGCAATAGTGTGTCCGTTCCTTGATTTTTTTAAACGTAANGGTCGGTTTGGGTTAGTTCTGCTTCTTTTTATCGGCGTCTTTCGCTTGAGTGATATCACCATGGGAATCATGGCTTATCCTTTTTATTTGGACATGGGGTTTTCCAAAACTGAAATAGCAAGTGTAGCGAAATTATTTGGATTTATGATGAGTATGGTGGGGGCAATATTCGGGGGTGTGATAGTGGTTCGATACGGTATTTTGAAACCACTGTTACTAGGCGCTGCATTGGTTGCAGTGACCAATTTATTCTTCGCTGTATTGGCAACGATGGAGGCTGATCTGTGGGGTTTGGCGTTGGTGATCAGTGCGGACAATTTTAGTGGTGGCTTATCCAATACGGCCTTTATTGCTTATTTGTCGAGTTTGACTAACAAAGCATACACCGCCACACAATATGCATTATTCAGTTCCTTAATGACGCTGCCAGGCAAAGTGATTAGTGGTTTTTCTGGCATAGTGGTTGATAGCTCTGGTTATGTCACCTTCTTTATTTNTGCCGCATCAGTGGGGATACCCGCAATATTATTGGTCTTGTTATTGTTGCGGCATGAGCGCGTGAAATCCTGATTGCAACAGCTGCATTACACCTTCTTAGGTGGACCGTCTATTCTGAATAGATGAAGAATGATTGTAAGTATCACCCCTTAGAGCCCTCTATCTGGCATTGTNCACATTGTAATATTAGCTATTGTTCGCAATGTGTCTGCGTGNAACAGTCTCGGCGCGGAGGGANTCCCGNCGCAAAATGCGCNCTATGCACCAGTGAGGTGGATTATCAGGGTGAGGCTAATTCAGCTAAACCATTTTGGCAATGTCTTTCTTTATTTGTACACTATCCACTAGCGATGGTCCCGCTCTTGTTTATTTTAATGAATGCTGTTGCGTTAATGATGGTGCCCGAAAATTGGGTCGGCTTAAGCCTGCTGTTGGTCGGCGTCGCGATTTCTACTCAATACGCTTTCAGCATTATTGAATATTCTGTTGAGGCTAGTGAGGAGCCGCCAGGGTTAAGTGCAGTTTTTGGGAGAGAGGGGATTGAGGTCCTGTTTCAGCGCATAGCAATTGTGGTGGTGATGGGTGGACTTACATTACTGGGTTATCTGTATTTACCCATCAGTTTATTTGTCCCACTTGTTGGTCTTATTTTGTTGATTTTCCCTGCTTGTATTATTGCAGTTGTGCTGGATAGATCAATAGTGGGAGTGTTGAATCCAGAGCGCCTTGTTGATATCGTTCGAGCCATTGGTTGGGCTTATGCCTTTTTGTATTTTCTGATAGTGATTGGCTTGTTGTTTGTTTTGTCTTTTGTAGGTTTGTTTGTGGGTCAGTTGCCGGAGCAAGTCTTTGAATTTTTGGTAGGTGGATTGTCGGGATATTATTACTTTTTACTGTTTCGGGTCATAGGGTATGTCATATTCCAGTATCAGTCTGAATTGGGATATGTAGCTGTGTATGAGCCGACGAAAAAAATGGCCGGCAAGAAAACCAGTAGCGGTGATCCTCTGAGCGTTAAAATTGATATTTTTTTAAAGGAAGGGCGTTATCAAGAGGTCGCTGCTCTGTTGAAAGCAGAAATTAAAAAACCGGGAAGTCACGGCAAGTTACACGATAAGTTTTATAAACTGATGGTGGCGATGGATAACCAAAGGGCAATCATGGATCATGCTGATGAGTACTTGCAATTACAAGTGACCATGGGGCGCATGGTGGGGATGCCTGCTCTGCTACAGGCCTATATCACCATTGATCCTGATTATAAACCAAAGGAACCTGAGTTATGTTTTCGATTGGCGAAAGGGTTATTCGGTTTAGCGCATTATCGCGAAGTATTTCATCTTTTGCATCGTTTGCATGTGCGCTCGCCAGAGTTTCAGGAGCTGCCAGATGCCTACTTACTTCTCGCCAAGGCGCTTGGGGATGGTCTGAAATTTAACGATAAAGCGCAAAGCTATCTTAAATATATTTTAAAAGCTTTTCCTGAAACGCCACAGGCAGAACAAGCTCAAACCTATTTGGAAACGTTTTCTTAGACAACTTATCCTTCTCTCGCTCCCAGTTCTCGGAAATGATCAGCTTTACTACTATTATTTTGTTTGTCATAACAAGTGGCTAAGGCATTCACCGCTTTTCGACTATGAGAGTGAGTTTCATCAAGCTTGTGGCGGGTATTTTCTAGCAACATAAGTGTCTCTTTCTCTGCTTCTTCGGCTAGATTNAGGCGGCATAGTTTAAGTATGAGGGCGCAGGACGTTTGGTTTTCCAGCAGGGGTAGGGAGAGTCGCTCGCTGACCTTTTTGAAATCTCTATAGATGTTTCTAATCGCTAGTAATTGAGTGTCATCATTACACGGAAAACAAAATATTTTTTCTACTGTCTTTTGATAGCTTTGTTTTTTTGTGTTGAGTTTTTCCAGTTTATAAAGTTGTTCTAATAGGTAAAAGTCTCGTGGGTGACGATCGATTAACTTTCGCAGTGCCGATGCTGCTGAGGAAAATTCCATCTCACCTATAGAGTCCATTACTTTTGCAAGTTCTCGTTTATATTCCAAATTAAGGTCTTCAGTTTCAATGGGTATTTCTTTGATTACAGGGAACCATTTTTTAGTCGCTAAAACGATGGCTGCCCCTGTTGCTAGTCCTCCACCATGCGCCCAGAACGCGGTGGCTGGGACCTGAGCATAAAAGGTTTGGAAAGCTTCATAGCCGAGCCATAGAGGAAGCAAACACAGTGCGGGTACAGTAGAGCGGCCAAAGGTAATGATGAAATAGACAAAACGAATTTTTTGCAGCCCATGGACGGCTACATACATTCCCATCAAACCCGCTATTGAAGCTGATGCACCAACGTACGGTTGATAATGGGGGCCGTCGCTGAAGAATGTCGCTAGGCTATAGACGATCCCACCCCCGATACCGCAAAGAATATAACTGACAAGAGTGCGGCCAACCCCTAAGGCTTGCTCCACCGGAATCCCTAAAATGATGAGCAAAAGTAATGCGCCTATTAAGTGAATCAAATTGCTGTGTAACAATTGATGAGAAATAAAAGTGAGGGGTGTGTTGTGTGCGGGGACTAAACCAAACCGCAATTCGCTAATGCTCCGAGCAATGGTATTGGCTTTTTCTTTAAGTTCTTGCCAACGGGAATACTCCTTGTCACTCCAGAATGTAGTGCCTTTTTCCTGTAAGTGTTCTGCGAAACCAAGATCGGATGCCATTAGTTGGGTAAGAAACTCAAACTCTTCTGCTCCGTAGGCCTGTTCAGCCTGCTGGGCTTGCTTGGATTGTTCGACACGGTATAAATAGCTACTATAACGAGGGTATTCCATTTTGAACAAACCCGAGTTCAAATAAAAATTCGTTGCCAGCTGATATTTTTCCTCATCACCCCCTTGATAACCGAAGTAAACAAGGCAATTGATTAAGATGAGCAAGACTACAGCCACTGGGGCCTTTTGCCTCTGAGCCCCTTTTTGTATATGAGGTTTCTTGAGTGAAAGAACGATCATCTAGTCGATGGCCTCAATCCTGGGTGTTAGTTAATTGATAGTCCTAAATCGCACTTACTTTGGNTATAGTATAGTGCTGGGACAAAAGTTTACTTAAATGGGCGTAGCTGAGACCAAAGGTTTGTTGGTGTTTTCTGTTTTGTGTTCTCTCCTTTGTGTTCTCTTCTCAAAGTATGGTGTCTAAATGTTTGGATTTAAAAGTTTTTTCGTGGCTTTTACAATGGTTTCCCTAGCCGAAGTTTTATTGTTTATCAAAATAGGCGAAANGATAGGGATGGGNTGGACAGTNATNTCGGTGTTGGCGACGGCTACCATCGGCGTCTCTGTTATGCGTCATCAAGGGTTTTTGACGCTGACCCGTATTCAATCGCAAATGAGCCAAGGTCAGATTCCAGCCAAAGCAATCCTGGAAGGGGCACTAATTATGGTCAGTGGTGCTCTCTTATTAACACCGGGCTTTTTGACTGATGGTATTGGGTTCGCTCTATTGACGCCTGTTCTTCGTGCTCCGTTAGCAGCGGGTATGTTGAAGCGGGGATTGTTTCAGGCAGCGGGTAGCGGACAGTTCGGTATTTATTCAGCTACCAGTTTCACATCGGCAGGCACAACTGTTGATGATAATAAGACCTTCCAAACACCGCCACTGCACCCGGGTTCGGGAGAGGTTATTGATGGAGAATTCGAGAGAAAAGAGGATTAAGTACTAATTTAGAAAAGTTCTAATTATTTGATAAATATAACAATATTAAGAGAAAAGCATCTTATGAGATGCTGAGTGGATATACCCCCCTTGAAATAGCAAACCGTGTCCCCACATATAGCGTTAACCTGTTTGGGTGTAGCCTATTCTAGGCATTGTCTGTTCTTTCAATTGATCATTTTCCCTCCATAGATCATCGAAATAGGAGACCTGCGTTCTAGGATTAGCACTCTCGCCTGTAGAGTGCTAAATTACTCCGCCTAAACACCTCACCTTAGGTGAGGGGAATAGTCGTCTAGTGAGTGAAACAGACGAAAGGGACGCTCACTGGATATCAATAAGTAGATTAATCGGAAACCAACCATCTTTGGGAGATAAACCGAAATGAAAATTCGTCCGTTGCATGACCGCGTAGTAGTACGTCGTGAAGAAGAAGAAAGCAAATCAGCCGGAGGTATCGTACTACCTGGCTCGGCAGCAGAGAAACCAGCTCAGGGAGAAGTCCTCGCCGTAGGATCCGGAAGGGTGCTTGATAATGGTGAAATTCGCGCACCTGATCTAAGCGTAGGCGACAAAGTTATTTTTGGTCAGTACGGTGGTAGCACTGTGAAGGTTGATGGCGAAGAGCTGTTGATTCTTTCTGAATCCGAAATCTTTGGTGTATTAGAAGGCTAATCACCTACTTTATTAGCTAAACCGAAAAGGTGACTAATAAAATAGAAACACAGTATTGAATCAACATACATTAAAAGGAATAAACCATGTCAGCAAAAGACGTAAAATTCGGTGATGAGGCTCGCAGCAAAATGATTGCTGGAGTTAATGTTTTAGCCGATGCCGTTAAAGTAACCCTTGGGCCTAAAGGTCGAAATGTCATTGTAGATAAATCTTTCGGTGCTCCCACTATTACAAAAGACGGTGTATCGGTAGCGAAAGAAATCGAACTTAAAGATAAGTTCGAGAACATGGGCGCACAAATGCTAAAAGAAGTGGCGTCTCAAACATCAGATGTTGCCGGTGACGGTACTACCACAGCCACAGTATTGGCTCAGGGCATCTTGAACGAAGGTTTGAAATCCGTTGCTGCGGGTATGAACCCAATGGATCTTAAGCGCGGTATTGATAAAGCGGTAATAGCTGCTGTTGCGGAAATTGAAAAAATTTCCACTCCTTGTAATGACGGCAAGTCCATTGCACAGGTTGGTACTATTTCTGCGAACAGTGATAGTAATATCGGGGAAATCATTGCAAACGCAATGGAAAAAGTAGGCAAAGAAGGCGTAATCACAGTTGAAGAAGGCACTGGGCTTGATAACGAGCTTGATGTTGTTGAGGGAATGCAGTTTGATCGCGGTTACCTTTCTCCTTACTTCATCAATAACCAAGACAGCATGAGTGTTGAGATGGAAAACCCACTAGTGCTTTTAGTGGACAAGAAAATTGCCAATATCCGTGATTTGCTACCAGTACTGGAAGCGGTCGCGAAGGCAAGCAAGCCGTTGTTGATTATTGCTGAGGATGTTGAAGGCGAGGCTTTAGCGACTTTGGTTGTGAACAACATGCGCGGCATTGTGAAAGTGTCTGCTGTTAAAGCGCCTGGGTTTGGCGATCGTCGTAAGTCGATGTTACAAGACTTGTCTATCCTGACTGGCGGTACAGTAATTTCTGAAGAAGTAGGCCTGAGCCTTGAAGCGGCCACGCTTGATGATTTGGGTAGTGCTAAGAGCATCCAAATCACTAAAGAAAATTCCACTATCATTGATGGCGGCGGTCAATCTGCTGAGATTGAAAGTCGTGTTGGTCAGATTCGCAAGCAAATTGAAGAATCAACTTCTGATTACGACAAAGAAAAGCTACAAGAGCGTGTTGCTAAGTTGGCCGGTGGTGTTGCATTAATCAAAGTAGGCGCTGCCACTGAAGTTGAAATGAAAGAGAAGAAAGCAAGAGTTGAAGATGCGCTACACGCCACTCGTGCTGCAGTAGAAGAGGGTGTGGTACCCGGCGGCGGTGTTGCTTTTGTTCGAGTACTTCAAAAAATCGCAGACCTTAAAGGCGATAATGAAGATCAAAATGTAGGAATTGGCATCGCACTACGTGCGATGGAAATGCCTCTGCGTCAAATCGTCGCTAACTGTGGTGATGAAGGCTCAGTTGTTCTTGATAAAGTGAAGCACAATGGCACAGGGAACTATGGTTTCAACGCTGCCACTGGAGAGTACGGTGACATGATCGAAATGGGTATTCTTGATCCCGCCAAAGTAACTCGTGCAGCATTGCAGCATGCGGCTTCTGTTGCTGGTTTGATGATCACTACTGAAGCGATGATCACGGATGCTCCGGATGACAGTGCTGGTATGCCTGCAATGCCTGATATGGGCGGCATGGGCGGAATGGGTGGCATGGGTGGCATGATGTAATCATGCCCTAGTGAATCTTCCCTAGGAAATACAGGGGCTCCTAAATATGGGAGCCCCTTTTTGTTTGCCTGGGAGACTATGGAGGTTGAGCAATAGTTGCTATTATTGTCACTTCGCCGTTGTGATCCTATACCTCATCGGTGTCTATAGAGGGTAGTGTTAATGCTAGAGCTAAGACGTCAAGCCTATCTGGATTCATTTGGTATCGATAGCTGGTTTCCACGAGCCGAAATACTCGGAGCTAAGCCTTCACCTGTACTGAGCATTGATGATCAACTGATGTGGTCCGATCAACAGGAGGTCCAGCGATCAAAGCCCGTCCCTGCCGATCAGGTCCTCGGAACAGAAGTTCCCGTTAAACAAGTTCTCGCTAAACAAGTTCCCACTAAACAAGTTCTCCCACAACAAGCACCAACCACGCAAGCTTCTGCTCCACAAATAAACTCTCAATCTGATATTGCTACCCCTTTTGCGCTTACATTCGAATTGATTGGGGGCGAAACTTTATTTGTTGCTGAATTGCAAGACCCGCTGGCCCCTGATTATTCTGCGCAGGAGTATCGATTAAAAAAAGATATTTTATTTGCTTTGGGATTGGAAAATACGGGAACGGAAATTTTCCAATTTTTTTGGCCCATCGTTAAAAACCAACAATTAAATTATACTTGCGATGATGCCTCTCAAGCCGTGGCGGGAATGATGCATGCTCGTTTCGGTGCTCAAATGAGGTTTGAACGGGTTATTTTATTAGGTTCCAATGCAGCTGAGATCTTGCTAGGTCGCCATGGTGAAATTGATCAGATGCTTTGTGAAGATAATCCCAAAGCGCGTGGGGCTGAGTGGGGAGTTAAAACAATGGTGTCTCATCGCTTGGCTGATATGTTAGAGCAACCACTATTGAAAAAGCATTTGCTTTCACGAATAGTAACCATGATGAATACCCCTGTTATTAACAGTACGGCAACCGATGGAGTTTGAGCACAAGCATGAGTGTTAATGCGGTTTCCATACCGGGCCTAAGGCCAATGATTGAGGGGGATCTGGATCAGGTTATGGTGGTGGAATATGCATCCTACCCCTTTCCGTGGACTCGCGGTATATTCAAAGATTGTTTAAGCTCTGGGTATTGTTGTTGGGTCATGGAGGATACGGATTCTTTAGCGGGAGAATTGAAAGGTTATGGAATTCTCTCTGTGGCTGCTGGTGAGGCTCATGTACTGAATGTTGCCATTAGCCCTAAACAGCGTCAGCAAGGTCTTGCCAGACATCTTATGTTCCATCTATTGGATGTGGCTAAAGATCACAATGTAGAGACCGTGTTTCTAGAAGTGCGACCTTCCAATACTGCTGCCTTTAGGCTGTACCACGCTCTGGGATTTAATCAGGTGGGACAGCGTAGGGATTATTACCCCACGGAAACGGGGCGAGAAGATGCGCTAATTATGGCGTTAACGCTTTAATATACCAAGTCAGATGACTTAGTCCTGTGTGATCCTGCCGATCCATAGGTTGAATTTAGCCAGCGAAACCCAATTTGTCTTGTTCTTCAATGGGTGAGCTTCGTTCCTTGTTTCTAAAATACATAATTAATAAGGCAGGCATTAATAAAAGATCGCATAGCCAAGCAAAGATGAGTGTTATGACCATGAATATTCCAATAATAGCATTCGGTACAAAACCCGTTGTTAGATATAACATTAAACCGTTAACGATAAAGGCTATAGTGGTGCCCGTTATAGCGAAGCCCACAAAACTGAAAGTTCGGCTAATCGCGTAATCTAAGGTCTGATTTTCTTTGGCTCCTCTAAACTTCATAATAAAATGGATGGAGTCATCAACGACTATACCTAGGACGATAGTGAATGCCATGCAAGTTGCTTGATTTATTTCGCCATAGAAAAACCCCCAGGTGCCGAACAATAATATAAATGGCACGGTATTGGGAACCAAAGAAAGTAATCCCCAGGAGACTGAGCGAAAAGTAATAATCATAAATAAGGTAATTAGAATGCCTGCGATAGCGGCTCCACCCAATGCTTTTATAACGGTGTCTTCCGATAATTGTGCGAAGATAACGTCACGCCCTGAAATAGCCACATTAAACCCTTCAGGTTGTCGCTCCCACCAATAGCCCATCTTTTGTTTTAGTTGTAAAAGATCTCGGTTGGATAGATTTTCCAAAAAAACCGTTACTAGCATTTTATCCTGGTCGTCAGTGATCAGCTCCGTAGTCCTCTGACCAGTCAGTAGTGACATGCTATAAACCAGCAATAGCTGGCTATATTCTTCCCCTGAGTCAGGCAGTGACAGGCTATTATTATTGGGTTCCCATGCTCCCCTGACCTCCTTGATGACATCATTAAGGGAATAAGAGTGTACGACTCCATCTTGATATTCTAGCCAGTTTTCAAATCGTTCTACGGCTCTAAAGTTTTTCAATTGCGTCATTGCTTCGCCAGATTGAGAAGAAAGAGTGAGCATTATTTGATTGTCTGCGTCTAAGTTTGAATTGATGGTTTCGATGGCCGTATCTAGCTCATGCCCGGGCATAAAGTAATTACTAATATCTTCATCGATTTTGTTCAGTGAAATCCCTATCGAAGCAACGATAAGACTGGCGATGAAACCAATCACAATATGTTCCGGTTTTCGCAGTACTAAGCGTTTAACCGCATTCACGATCCTGATTACGGTTAAATTTTCGTTTTTCTTGTGTATCGGAGCCCAGCTTAAAATGGCCGTGATAAAAATAAATGAATAGAAGTAGCCAATGAAGATTCCCACCAACGCTATTGCGGCAAAAAGCATAAACGGAGGAGATCCCGTGAGTAGTAAGGTGATCAAACCTACGCTCGTGGTTAAAGTGGTAAAAAATATGGGCTTCAGATTAGCGCGTATAGATGCCTTAATCGCCTTTTCCTTCGACATAGATTCATTGATACAAACGATATAGGTTGATCCAATGTGAATACAATCCACCACCGTGAGTATCATCACCAGTATAAAGCCGACGACGGCGGTTTGGTCAAGATAAACGGGGAGCCAACCAAATAGACCCGCGGTAGTAGCCAATGTGAGACCGGATGCAGAGAGCCCTGCAAAGGTGATCCAAATACTTCGAGTAATCCATATTACGCTAAGAGTCACACAGAACACTATGATGGGAAAGGAGATCGTTAGCATATGAAATAGCTCCATTAGCAAGCCGTTATCAAATGCCGCTGTGCCAGACAGGTGTACTTGAATGCCTGGGGTTTTCTCCTCAATTTTATTTACCAATACTTGTGCTGCACTAAGCAGTTCATAGTTGTTCGAGTATAAGGGCTGCGGCACATTGAGCTGTGCTAACACTATTGCACCTGAATAGTCGTCGGTGATTAGTAGTCCCTGTAGTTGCTGTTGCGACTGGATATAGGCTTCAATATCGGCTAATCCGTCAGATTGTGTTGCCCAATCATGAATGTATTGAATTTCAATGGAATCGTCGGCTGAAAATGTTTTTTGAAAAGTGGACAAGGACTGGGTGTAACGCACGTAGGGCAAGCGACTTACCTCATTATCCACGTGACGTATAATGTCTAGTTTTTCAAGCGAAAGAACGTGATCATCAAATTCCAAGTACAGCGCTAAGGTTTCGCCCTGTTCGTAGGAGTCTAATATGTTGTCATAGGTCTGTATCAAGGGGCTGTTGTTTTTAAAAAAAGATCTAAAATTGGACTCAAAATCAGCAAAATACAGTCCTGAAATCGCAATGATAAAACCCAAAATAGCTGTGGATAAAAGCTTGATTCTCTTGGTATAAATCCATTCGGATATTGATACTGAATTTGTCATAATATTTCCTAGGTAAAATATAGAAGGTACCAAAATGCGGTAATTACAACGAAATAATCATTAGTTTGTTCTGCCCTGTGGACTGAAGATAAGAATAGGCGATTTACAATAACAATAATAACTAATATTATTTGAATATTATGATAGTAAATATTGTGATAAGTTATCTGCAATCATTGGGAGGTATATTTCATGGATTACAACAAGGCCAGGACCTTTGTGGAGGTTGTCGATAGGGGAGGGATTACCGCAGCGGCTCAATCGCTGAAACGAACCCAGCAAGCTATTTCTGTACAAATCAAGAGTTTAGAGGACGATCTAGAGGTTTCCTTATTGGTGCGTAACGGTCCCAGAATAATGCTAACAAAAGACGGGGAAATCCTGTACGGGGAGTTTAAGAATCAATTTTCGGTCATGGAGAGCATCGTTCAAGACTTGAAATCGGATAAAACGAAAGTGTCTGGCATGATTCGGATTGGCTCGTGGCTGGAGCTTTGTGAATCCTACTTGCCTAGGATGATTAAAAGTTTTTCTGAAGAGTATCCCTTGGTAGACTTTGAAATTTACACGGGCATAGACGAAGAGTTGGAGAGCTTGCTACTCAGCAACAAAATTGATATTAGCCATCAACTCATGATTCAGAATCAACGGGTGTTACAAAAAAAACCAATACTTCGTGCAGCACTGTTGCCGGTTGTATCGAAGGGTTATGCTCAATGCCATAAATTACCAAAAACGATTAAGCAAACCTTGGATATGCCCATTCTTGATTTTCATTCAGAGTATTCAGTTTATACGCGATGGATTAAGAAGAACGCTCGTGAGCTATTGTTTTCTGCACAAAAGAAAACGACCTTCATTCGGGTTTCTAATAATATCACGTTGAAACAACTCACTCTTCAAGGTCTTGGGCTGGGTTTTCTGCCCCACCGTTTTATCGAGGAGGAACTTGATAGAGGTGAATTGATTGCACTACCTCTGCCTAAGAGGATTGCGCCCATTGAGGTTGAATTTGATATGGTTTACAAACGCCAGCACAGTCTCGGTTATATTCACCAAGCTTTTATCGAACATGTTCTACGGGACACTGATTGTCACGGTTGTTAAAAGGTGGGTGTGCCCTAACATATTAGTTGATGTTAATGATGTCGTCGCGATTGCCCACTGTAAGGATCAATGTTCCATTATTTATGCGGTTGTGTGTTTGATCGAGTAGACTACCCATTCTAAACAAAGGATTCCAAGGAGTGTTCGTGCCAGCCGTTATATCAGTTGAAAAACTCAACAAATCTTATGCTGATGGATTTCAGGCGCTAAAGGATATTGATCTTGAAATACGCCAGGGAGAGATATTCGCACTGCTTGGTCCTAATGGTGCGGGTAAAACTACGTTGATCAGTATTATATGTGGCATCGTCAATCCAACATCGGGACGAGTACTGGCGGATAACCATGATGTAGTTAAGAGTTATAGAGCGGCTCGTTCTGTCATGGGGTTGGTGCCACAGGAGCTCTCTACAGATGCTTTTGAGAGCGTCTGGGGAGCGGTTAGTTTTAGTCGTGGCTTATTTGGAAAACCTCGTAATGATGCACATATAGAAAAAACACTGAGAAGTCTCTCTCTGTGGGATAAGCGTAATAGTCGTATCATGGAGCTTTCCGGCGGGATGAAGCGCCGGGTGCTTATTGCAAAAGCATTATCCCACGAACCTAAGATTTTATTCTTGGATGAGCCTACCGCGGGTGTTGATGTTGAGTTGCGTCGTGAAATGTGGAAGCTAGTACGTGAATTGAGAGAGAGCGGTGTCACCATTATTCTTACCACCCATTACATACAAGAAGCGGAAGAGATGGCTGATCGTATAGGGATAATCGACAAAGGAAAAATCATCCTGGTGGAAGACAAAGACACCTTAATGCAAATGTTAGGGAAAAAACATTTAACGTTAAATTTGAAAAAGGAACTTGATCAACTACCTGAAGCTCTTGTTGGTTATCCTTTGACGCTATCGGCGGACAAGTTAGATTTGATATACACCTTTGACGCTCAAAGTGATGATACCGGTATCGCCGATCTGTTAAAACAGCTTGATCACCACAATATTGAAATCGGGGATCTGAATACTAGCCAAAGCTCATTGGAAGAAATATTTGTTAGTTTATTAAAGGACAATGCATGAATTATTACGGTATAAAAGCGATTTATTTATTCGAAATGAATCGAACTTGGCGTACGATTATGCAAAGTATTATCTCGCCTGTGTTATCGACTTCACTTTATTTTATTGTGTTTGGTTCTGCGATTGGTTCCCGTATGGTCGAGATAGACGGCATTAGTTATGGCGCGTTTATTGTTCCGGGGCTGGTTATGATGACCTTGTTAACCCAAAGTGTTTCGAATGCTTCTTTTGGACGGAGGGCTGGTAATTCGAGCGGGTCAAGCCCATCGACGCCGTAGGATGTTGGGACGGCTGAGACGG
>JAESQG010000149.1 GCA_016765265.1 Pseudomonadales bacterium
AAAAATCTGCGGCTCAAGCTCAGCAAGAGTTTGACGAGTTAAAAAACTACGCCAAACACTATGCTCAAAGCAATATTAAAGGAAGTACTAAAGATAGCGTTAAAGATAGGGCTCAAAACAGTACCACGGACAACGCAGACGGCGCTGGGGCGATTAAAGATCTGCAAGCATGGGATGTGTCGTATTTCTCTGAAAAGCTTAAGCAAGAAAAATACGCCATCTCACAGGAAGAATTGAGACCCTATTTTCCGGCACCTCATGTTGTGTCGGGTATGTTTAAAGTAGTGGGTCAGCTCTATGATATTCATTTCAACGAAGATATAAGTGTCGATTTGTGGCACGAAGATTCGCGTTATTTTGAGTTGCTTGATCAGGAAAAAAAGGTGGTGGCTGGTTTCTATCTGGACTTATATGCGCGGGAAAATAAACGCGGCGGTGCCTGGATGGATGAATGTAAAGTACGCCATCTCAATGTAGCAGGAGAGTTGCAGATCCCCGTGGCTTATCTCACTTGCAATTTTACCTCTCCGGTGGGCGATGACCCTGCATTATTAACACACAATGAAGTCACTACTTTGTTTCATGAGTTTGGTCACGGCTTGCATCATATGTTGACCAAAATAAACTACCCATCTGTGTCAGGCATCAACGGGGTTGCTTGGGATGCGGTTGAGTTGCCTTCCCAATTTATGGAGAATTGGTGCTGGCAAAAAGAAGCCATTGATTTGATTTCCAGTCACTACAAGACGGGTGAATCTCTGCCTGACGCTATGTTAGATAAAATGTTGGCGGCTAAAAACTATCAGTCTGCGATGATGATGGCTCGACAATTAGAGTTTTCATTGTTTGATATGAAACTGCACCTTGAGGCAGCGAAGGTGGTCTCTGGCAAGGCGGTGGATATTCAAGGCGTCTTAAATNCTGTGCGAGAAAAGGTAGCGGTTATTGTGCCGCCAATATTTAACCGCTTTCANAANGGCTTTTCTCATATTTTTGGTGGNGGGTATGCNGCTGGATATTANAGNTACAAATGGGCTGAAGTTTTGTCCGCNGATGCTTTTTCCCTTTTTGAAGAGTCCGGTATTTTTGATGCAACAATGGGCCGAACCTTCAGGGAGAAAATTCTAGAACAAGGGGGTGCGCAAGACCCGATGGATTTATTTAAGTCCTTTAGAGGCAGAGCGCCTTCAATCGATGCGCTACTACGCCATTCAGGAATCTCTGNGAAAGAAGAATGAATAAAACTAAGAATGNAAAAAAGAACGAAAAAAAGAAACAATTTATCGCCGGTGCCCGGTGTCCTAAATGCCAGGCTATGGATAAAATACAATTAGTGACAGAGTCTGATCAGGGGCAATCGAAATATTATTATGAGTGTTTGGCTTGTGGCTATCATCGGTCAGACGCCGAGTTTGAGAAAACTGATCCTGATATAATACCTGTNCAAGTGTTGCATCCAAAAGACACTTCTTAATTTCGCTATGTACGGTTTCCACCTGAGTATCCAACGGCGATTTATAAAAAAAGTAGGGTCGGAAAGAATAGAATATTATTCGTCCATCTTCCCGCCCACTTAAGGTCAAGGGAACTACTTTGTTATTTTTTTATTCATTTATCAGCTCCGTTGTTGAGATTTAAGTGAATACCCTTTACGGAAAATAAATCTGACCANTGTTGCCAGANGCTATCCCATAATTGATCCTTCTCGGACAGGTGTTGCTGGAAAGCGTCGGATTCAAAAAGGGTGTCTTCCGCGAGAATTTTTTGAGTCGCGTTAGTAACCGCTTGGTCCAATTTATTAGCAAATTCGTCTCCGATAATGTTATGTACCATTAGGTTTGCNGTAGTCATNTCCACGTAGACTATGGCGATGCCTGCTTTCACTTGGTAATAATCGTTTATCTCTTCAAAAAGACGGTGCGCGAAAAAAGAGGCGTCTAACAACGCTTCCATCNCACTGCAGTCCGGGGATAGAGAGGATTGTGTCATCAAAAAATCGATGGCCACTTTGAGGGGTGGAATCAAAATTTTATCTAACCCCGATTCAAATGCAGTATTAATTATTGCCTCGAAAAAGTGAGGAACACTGTCAATATAGGCAAAAACAAATTGGGACAAAGATTCTACGGCTCCATTTTCAGGTAGTTGAATGCTGGGATGCAAATGGAGTAGTGATTGAGAAAGTAACTTTACCAATGTTTCATTTTTTAATTCTTGTTCTTTAGCAGCCATTATGATGCTGCTTATGCAGTTGACGTCGTGCAATAGGCTGCATTGCAGTTCAGNCATTTCGAGGGAAAAGTTTTTAACAGGGCTTACGGGTTGATCTGTACTAAAGCTTAAATCCATTTTTTGTCCCTTAATGGCTTTTCAAAATGAGAAGCCTGAGTGGTCGGTTTAGTCTCACTAAAAAGTGGGTGTTCCAAACAGTGAACACAAGTTTTGTCGGCGAGATTAAAACTATCTGNTTTCTGGCGTAATTCAAGAGATGCTCAAGACAGATTATTTATAACTATTGGGGGGGATAAAACATAAACGGTCTATGGGATAAGCTGTGGATAAGCNGGTATAAGCNTGTGATAACCNGGGAGTAAAATTGACGGTGAATTATNGGCCGNTAGACAAAAATAAAGACAAGCTATAAATTNCAGNAAATTTAAGTGCTTAGGTAAAAATTAAGNACAAGAATATTATNNGGNAAATAGGGTTAAAAATTTGGCAAAAGACNAAAAGCTTAGTACAAATAAAATAAAAGTCTTGGAAAATGAAAAATATTTTCANCTAGAAAATAATGGCTAAATGTTTCGCAGACTTTTTTTNAAAACTTTTTTNGAAATAATATTGTTGGAAGGGGTTTTTATAGGTTCGGTTTGAGGACCAACTTAGGTTCTGATGATTTATCAATGCGAGATTCTNATCGCATCGTGAAATCAGAATCAATAAGATATATAGATGTTTTTAGCAGTGCGNTCAGCCATCGATAGTCGCGCATGGANTGGGTAAAGATGGTTACTGTTGCATTGTTGTTTATGATCTTTTGACTAGCTCCTTCTAAACTTAAACTGACGAAAGTTGAACGCGCATTAATTTGTTTCTGATTTAGTTGAATAGTATGTTCTTGAGATTCGGGTAAAATAGGGTTGGCGGTGGTAGTCCCTTTGCTTAACTTCGCGAGGGCTGTTCCTGTGCTTGTGCCTGTTCCTGTGCCTGTTGAAGGGGATGTATTGGGCGTTGTGAGGATAGTTTTTTGGCCTTCGGTCAAGTTGCTTGTTTTA
>JAESQG010000150.1 GCA_016765265.1 Pseudomonadales bacterium
CCGCCTTCTTCCTTAATGGCATCCACGGTTTCTTCGGCTGATCCTAACCGTTTATCAACGCACATGACTTCTGCCCCTTCCCGGGCAAATAGGATTGCGGTGGCGCGGCCATTTCCAATGGTTTCTCCTGGTGTTTGTCCAGCACCGATGACTATGGCTTTTTTACCTTTTAGTCGCATGATATTTTCTCCTTACCTAAACGAGTACCTTACCGATAGACAAGAACCTTATCGGTAAAATCAAATCAAAAACCCTTGAGGCCTTCGTCCAATTGAACACCGAAACTATTTAATGCCATGGACACCATGTTATATTGACCTACGGTGAAAACCAGATCCATCATTTGTTTGGTGTTGTAGGTTTCAGCCAAAGTTTTCCAGGTTTCGTCACTGACAAATGCCTCATCGTGTAACTCATCGGTGGCTTTTATCAAGAGGGCATCAAAGGCAGACCATCCCGGCGCATTGGCTCCCTCTTTAATTCGGCTAATTTCTTCGTCGGTAAGTCCGGCTTTTTTACCGATTAAGACGTGCTGACCCCATTCGTATTCCGCTTGGCATAACCAGCCGACGCGTAAAATTAATATCTCGCGTTCGCGTTCGCCTAGTGTTGAATTCTTGCCTAGTATATGGTTGCCCCAAGAGCCGAATTTTAAATACAGTTTCCAATGATTGGCCAAGGTGCCAATAATATTGTATACACGTCCAGGTGAAATTCCGTTGTCTTTTCCTTTCAGGCGACCTAGTAGTTTGGCTTCTTCTTCAGTCCATTTTGATTCAGCTAATGGTTCTATACGAGGTGTTAATGTTTTCATTTTGAGATCCCTGCGG
Organism: Pseudomonadales bacterium; assembly: GCA_016765265.1. Classification (GTDB taxonomy): domain Bacteria; phylum Pseudomonadota; class Gammaproteobacteria; order Pseudomonadales; family DC-out160; genus DC-out160. The sequence continues at coordinate 831 of JAESQG010000150.1, forward strand.
TTTCCCTATTCGATTTAGTTTCCGTTCTTTTCTTTGCCTTAAATAATACGCCCGATTCAGATAGGTCATTTATCTCAGCTTCGTTTAAGCCTAACCAGTTATGTAATATTTCATTATTATGCGCCCCTAGTTCCGCTACAAAGGGTTTTGGGACTGCTACACTATTCATTAGTCGCACTGGTGTCGTGGGGATGAGGAATTTACCTGCGCCGTCTTCTATTTCAACTACTCCGTTTCGTGCATCGACTTGTGGGCCATGCATAGAGTCCCAAACATCACGATATCGAGAACAAGGGCAGCCACCAGCGAGAATAATTTTTTCCGCCTCTTCTGAGGTGTGTTGTAAGGTCCACTTCTCTAACTCTGACATTAGCAGCGACCAATTTTTTAATCGTTCGAAGGTGTTAAGAGGAAATTGATCAAGCCATTCTGGATGATCTACGGCATGAGCTAAGTCGCTAAAGTTTTTCGGCGAAATGGGATTAACGATGATATAGCCGTCTTTGGTTTGAACGGGGCCGTAACTAGGGCGTTGCCTTTCGGCTTTGAATTGCAGCTCTTGGATTTCATAGGCGAGAATATTTTGCATCACCTCGGTCATAGCGATATCAATTTCCTCGCCTTCGCCGGTTTTCTCGCGTTTTAATAAGGCGGCGCTAATCGCACCCATAGCAAGGGATGCCGCAAGATAATCTGCCGTGGCGTTGGCACCGTTTAAAGGTCTAGTCATATTATCTTGATAGGACAAGACCGCTAAGTCGTAACCGCTAGCCGCATGTATAATGGGGGCAAATGCGGCTCTGGTAGAAGAAGGGCCTTTTTGTCCATAACCTGAAACACTGCAATAAATTAGGTCAGCTTTACGCTGGCGTAAGTCATCGTAACCGAGCCCAAACCCGGTCATGACACCAGGGCGAAAGTTCTGCATCACAACATCAGATTTTTCTACTAACTTCAGAACAAGTTCAATCGCTTTAGGGTTTTTCAAATCAACCGAGATACTTTTTTTGCCGCAGTTGATCTGTCCGTAATAAGCGCTCCTGCCACTTCGTCTAGGTGGGGCTCCACGCAGCATATCACCAGTAGGGGGTTCTACTTTGACAACTTCGGCGCCGAGGTCTGCCATTAGTCTTGTGCCAAATGGACCTGCCACTACACCCGTAAAATCCAACACTCGTACACCATTTAATGCGCCCGCAGATTTCGCCATATACTTTTTACTCTTATTTAAGTTGGTAAGGGTCAGAGGTTTATTTGGAGTCAATTAGGCTCGTTTCGCCCTAGGTTTCGGTTTGAACAAAACGCCTTTCTGGGTCAAATCGGTAATCTCATCAGCTGACATATTGAGCCAGTTTTTCAGGACTGACTCATTACCCTGGCCTAAGGTCGCGACAGTGGGTTTCAATCTGGATTCGGATTCTCTCATTCGCAAGGGTGTATTCGGCACAATAAAGCTGCCACCGCCATCATCCATTTCGATACCGTTGCCTCGGTGGATTGACTGTTCTGTTTGCAATGCCTCAAGCACAGAACGATGTTTTGCTACTGGACATCCTCCAGCACTAATAATTTGTTCCACTTCGTCGGCGGTGCGATCAGCAGCCCACTCTTCTACTGCACTTAATAGTTTGTCCCAATTGGCGGAGAAGTCTGGCCCGTCTAGTGGCATCTCCTCTGCCCATTCTGGGTGTCCTACCGCGTTTATTAGATCGCGAAAATTCTTGCCTGAAAGAGGAGTCACCACGAAGCGGCCGTCTTTGGCTTTTAGTGATCGATAGGTTAGCCGATCCACGGGTAGGGGGTGTTGGGATTCTTGAAGTTCAAACGCTTGTATATTTATAATGACATCAGCCATTGCGATATCAATTTCATCACCCTTACCGGTCCGCTCTCGGCGAAACAGGGCTGCCATAATCGCAGTGGTGCCATGTACTCCAGTCAAGTAATCTGCAAAGGGGACAGATCCATTTAAGGGCGCATTTTTATCATCTTGATGGGATATCATCGATAGGTCTAGCCCGGCAGAAGCGTGGACGATTGGGGCGTAGGCTGAATAACTTTTGGCGGGGCCCTCTTGACCATAACCCGATAAATTACAGTATACGATATCAGGTTTGCGGGCCTTCATCGCCTCGTAACCAAGGCCAAAATTAGCTAGTACGCCAGGTCGAAAATTCTGAATGGCGACATCTGCTTTTTCTACTAAATCCAAGACTAACTCTATCGCGCCAGGTTCCTTTAGATCGATGGAAACACTTTCCTTGCCCGCATTTAATTGCGCAAAATAAGGAGTTTTACCTTTTCTGCGAGGAGAAGCAATACGCAGTAAGTCACCATTTGGCGGCTCGATCTTAACCACCTCGGCACCGAGGTCGGCCATTAAACGCGCGCAATAAGGGCCGGCTATAACCCCTGTAAAATCAAGTACACGAATGCCGTCTAGTGCGCCGGCGGTTAACAAAGGGGGGCTAGACATAATGCTATTCCTTTAGCTGGAGTAAGAAACATAGAGTCGGTAGAGGCTCTACCGAGACGTTCAGTTCAATTGAAGTTTGATACAAATAGGTTTGTATGATGGAACGGATTGATAGGTAAATGCAACTAGTAATGCACATACGGTAGAAATCGTAAAATACCAAAACNGTTGAGAGCGTAATTGCGCTCGTTTAGAAGCGGGCAGGCGACAAATCAGCTGTCATGATATACCTAAATCGTATTAGCGAGGGTCACACATCAAAGGTTCTGTTTGAATCAAAAGCTCTCTTTTTTGGCACAAGTGTATGACAACAAAAATGTATAGATTTATAAATATATAGAACTATAAACCGTACAATTAGGTATTAGTCATATCCCTTCGTTCGCAATGCGTAGTTAACGTGGCTTAGTGAAAAAGATTTAGTTAGAAAGTACTAGTTAAGAAGTACTAGTTAATGAAGGTTTGTTTCCATTGGGGGGAGAGTAGATAGAAGGCTACAAGGGCGTAGCCTTCATTTTTTCATTNTTANGCCACTTCAGCGCTCTTGCTAGTTTCCTTAGCCTCTTTAATTGCCTCTTGTATCATCGGCATATCCTTGACCGGTAAGTTGAACAAACCTGCCGTATTGTCCCGAAGAATGGCGCTTCTTTCCGCTAAAGACAAATCCCCTGCATGGGTGGCAAGTAAATCTTGCGAAGTAGGCCATGTGGAATCCGAATGCGGGTAATCATTTGCCCATAAGAGCTGCGTATGACCGACGATGTTACGAAATTCAAATGCAGTCCAATCGTCTTGAAAGGTCATATGAACGTTGGACTTTATATACTCACTGGGGGGCTTAGTCAGCCCTTCCACAATCCCGCCGCCAATATTAAAAGCTGCGGCGTGATCCATACGATACATATAATGTGGCATCCAACCTGCGTCACCTTCGGCACACACCATCTTGAGTTTTGGGTGCCGTTCAAATACACCACCGAGGGTTAATACGCCAACCACATCTTGCACAGCCCGGATAATGCGCATAAACCCGTTTAACTGATGGCCTCTTACTCTGGTAAAGACAGAGGCTGCATCGCCTTCTTTTGCCGTCAGAATATGGAAGCAAATAGGTAAATCTAAGTCGGTTGCACATTGCCACAAGGCGTCATAATCGGGATGGTCGTAATCCTCATAAATAGGATTGCCGGGCATCATCATACCCACCATCNCCATTTCTTTGGCTTTGCGGAAATCCGCTATAGCGCTATCCACAGATAACACGGCGGTTTGTGCCAGACCAAATAATCGGTTAGGAGCAGCACCACAAAACTCTTGCAGCCAGCGATTATAAGCGGTCATGCAAGCATCTTTATACTCCTTATCGGGATGAGTACAAAGTATCATGCCCACCGACGCATAAATAATTTCACCTGCAATACCGTCTCTGTCCAGATCCGGNAAACGGGCAAGAGGGTCCCAACCGCCTTTACGTATTCCCTCAAATTTTGTGGTGGCAGCATGTATTTTTCGCTCATCAGGAGTCATGCCCGCGCTATCGAGAAATCCCATAGGTAGGGTCTTCTTCATGCCATCAATAATGTACATGTCCTGACCATTTTCTCTGCGCTCCACATGGGGGGCAGTGTCCCGATATTTTGGCTCAATATAGTCTATGTAACAATTGGGGGGTTCTACAATATGCGAGTCTGCGGAAATTGCGCCTTTAAAAAACATTTTTCATCTCCCTGAACGACGTTTAATTTAATTAAGCATTAANCCGTANAAATGAATAAGATTGAATAAATGCGTAATCACTTAATGTGAATTGGAACCACTGGCTTAAAACAATAAGGCAGTTGTGGGTACTTATCAAGTTTTAATGGCTACTTAGGGGTAGGGGTTATATGCCTAAATATAACGAATTCAAATTTTTAAACGTATCAGTGGGTAGGCCCCAAGAGTCCCTAACCCTCAGTAAATAACGCAGATTTAATTTTTTTAAAGTGATACCGTTGGACACAGATAAGATTCCGTGAAGATAAACCTTAATGACATGTAAATGTTAACAACACGAAATGCAGGAGCATAATATGACAACGCTAACTACCACTCCCCTCGTGGATGATTTTGTTTTTCTGGAAGGACCACGGTGGCACGACGGTAAACTATGGGTGTCCGATATGTATGGTTGTACTGTCTATACGATCACCCCAGAGGGACAGCGACAAGAAATGGCGAAATTACCCCAACGCCCTTCAGGTATTAATTTTATGCCCGATGGCTCTATTGTGATTGTCTCCATGGGGGATCGAAAATTGATGACCCTGGCGCCAGATGGAACCCTGTCAGAATATGCTGATTTGTCGGCTAATTTACCTTACGACATCAATGATTGTGTTTGCGCTGCGAATGGAAATATTTACGTGGGGACTTTTGGCTACAATGNTTTTGCTCATGAAGATCCACAACCGGCGACGCTCACTTTGGTTCGGCCTGACGGCAGTATTCTAACAGTGGCAGAAGATGTGCACTTCCCCAATGGTGCCGTGATCACGCCTGATGGTAAAACCCTGATTGTGGCAGAAACCTTTGTGGGTCGGCTTACTGCTTTCACCATAGAGGCAGATGGCTTGCTATCGAATCGTCGCGTGTTTGCGGATCTGGGTGACTATACACCTGATGGCATTTGCCTTGATGCCGAGGGTGCTGTGTGGGTTGCGGCATTCGAGAATGGTGAATTTATTCGAGTATTGGATGGCGGTGAAATTACTGACAAAATAGACATTGGTGATCGCCGAGCTGTGGCTTGTAATTTAGGTGGTGCTGATGGGAAAACTTTATTCTGTTTGATATATGAGGGCAGCTTAGATGATATTCCTACCGGTGCACGTAATGCTAAAATTGAAACAGTGAAGGTGAATGTTGCTGCATCAGGCTCGCCCTAGGGCTTACTAGCTAAAAGAAAAACGGGGAAAGTTTATATTCGTTTTACCACGCGTATAAACTTTTCCATGTCTTCAACATCGTTATAAATGTGGGGTGAGACACGCATCCCTAGATCACGAGCATCAACTACCACATTTTCTTTTTTAAGTTCGGTCAAGATTCTTTCTTGTTTATCGGAAAAATGTAATACCATGGTGCCGCTGCGCTGAGCTTCAATTTTTGGTGAGGTAATTTCTTTATCGAATTCGGCGATCACTATATCCATGAGCTTTTGATTATGCTCCCTTAACTGGGNACTNCCGATTTCCGCAAAATAGGAAATACTTTGCGNTGCGATGGCAAAAGGCAGTACCGAAGGCGTTCCNCCCCAAAATCGNAAACTGGAAGGATGATATCTAAAGTCGTGGATATTGAATTCAAATGGATTTTCGTGAGAAAACCATCCCACATCTTTTGGCCGACAANCCTCTATTTGTTCTGCGTTAACCCATAGATAAGCCGCCCCAGGTCCNCCACATAACCATTTTACNCTAGACCCCACCATAAAATTTGGTTTCAGCTGGTCTAAATCAATGGGGACTATACCTGCTGACTGGGCGACATCGATTATCGGCAAAATGCCTCGCTCTTTCGCCCGCTTTACAATATCGTTCAACGGCGCCAATTGACCTGTATTGGAATACGCGTGAGTGAGGACGGCCATGGTGACATCTGTTTTTAGATACTCATTCCAAACATTGGCATCTGTAATATCTAAGGTTTTTGGAATGTACCGCAATTGGCAACTGTCGGGTAAGGCATGTTGTAATGCAAAACCGATGGTGGGGAAATCAATTTCGCTCATCAGAACGGCAGCACCCGGTTGCTTTAATATATCCAATGACATTATTATTTTTGTGATGGCACTGGATAGGTTTGTTTGAGGACAGAACTCTTCCGATGGAGCGTTGAACAAAGCACCTAAAGCACTTCTAAAATTATCAATGATCCCTAACCAATCATTCCACGGCTCGTCCTTCTCCCAAGCACTAAAGAACGTCTGATGTAGAGATTCTTCTGTGGATTTTAAACAACGTCCAATAGAGTGATTCAGCAAATAACTGCCCGCGTTTAATTTAAAATCTGATTTATAGCGATTAGCGTTCATGTATTGTCTGTATTTAGACTAAGGTGGATTTCAGTTTAATAATATCGTCAAACCGTGTGCGCACGTCATCTCGTTTTGCCGCAATACGGTGNTCTCTTAATTTTTNTANTCCGTCAATTAATTCATCNAGAGGCGGTCCACTGGCNGTAAGGGAGTCAAAATGCTGGGAGGCGAGTTTTTTTGAGGGGTTGGTGATGTATTTTTGTATTAAGATATCTTGATGCTGATTCGCAGCAGCACCGTGAGCCGCACAGACTTCTAAGAAAAGCCGCAAATTATCTTGATACCATTGTTGGTTTGCATTTGCAGCGTTTGCCAAAAAGTCATCCATAAGACTGGGTCGCCGCATACAATCTCTTAGGATGGCTTGGTCCTCAGGCATCATGTAGAGAAACTTATCCACTAATATCTGGGCGTAATAAGGCTCGTTTGCGAAGCACAAGCCCAGTAGGAGATCTATGACATTGATCCCGGCAAAGTCACCTGCATTGGCCCCTCTGTAAAGATGAGAGCCTACATAATAAGGCTTATAATAGGGCCGTACCTGATAGAAAAAATCATCTGCATTGAGTTGTTCTAACANTTNCTTNTTNGAANTCGTTACNGCTTGNAGNGCCNNTTTTGTTACCGATAATAAATCGGCTGTNATGGGATGGGAGATACCCAATGGCAATATTTTTAGCAATGCTTCTGCTGCCCGTTTGTAGGCCAGTATTCCCTTGGTATTGTAATCTACAAATATTTTTTCACAGTTCAAGTCCGTGAAGCGTTTGTAGACACCATTCACCGATTTATTATGAGTTGTTAAATGAGCCGTGGCGAAACGAGGTGTTACACCAATGGATGCGCCTATTTGCATAGCGAGCCCCGAGGCTTCTACCAGTGGTGAATTTTTTTCTCGGGAGGGTTCTGTGATTTCATGGCGACGACAGGCTGCCATAAAGAGGCCCACATTGCCGAGCAGATCAAAAGCGCTATCGAAACCCTCATCAGTATTGCCCTCGGNCACCAGTTCTCTAATACAGGTTTCACCTTCTTCTTGGAGTGTCTTTTTCTCNGTTGTNCCAATGCCGCNCACATTNGCTCTNTCTTCTTGGTTCTGATACAGNCNTTCAAGAGTGGAATTTANCTCNACAAATCGAGTTCTAATCCAGTGATCAAACACTNCNGTGTTATTCGACATGGAAGCACCGNGTATNCATTNCAAGAGNCACCTAAAATTTAATCGTTATCAGTATATTATGGTGGATAAAGAGAGTNGCCGCCAAATCAGAAGGGNTGNCNCTTNNGNNNNGANCNAATAGTANTCATTTNTGTTGNTTATCACTGGATNAGAAAATGCGGTATTCTCTANCGCGCAAATAAANTNGTAACTAATGATGTNGTTTAAATACACTGGAGTAGAANATGAGTGAGTTAAAAACCATAGGTCTGGGATTGGCTTGGGACGATTTNAAAAANGGNGNTCGTTTTAGAACAATCAGTAGAACCGTCACGGAAACTGATCTAGTCAACTTTATTAACACCACAGGCATGGTTGAAATGTTGTTTACCGATGCAGAATATGCCAAGGAACATGCTCCTCAAGGTGGACGATTGGTTCCCGGTGCCTTGGCCTATTGCATGATGGAGGGCTTATTGGTGCAAAGTACTTTGCAACATACGGGTCTTGCTTTTCTAGAAATGTCCTTCCAGGTAAAAGGGCCCACTTTTGTTAACGATACACTACACGTAGTAGTGGAAGTTCTTGAAAGTAGAGCAACTTCTAAAACACCTGATCGCGGGGTTGTTAAAACCAGAAATAGTATTATTAACCAGAAAGGCGAAACGGTTATTGTTTATGAGCCCGTTAGATTAGCGGCGAGTAAACGCGCAAGAGATGCTTAAACCTTTTCTTGTTTCACTGATGGTATATCAACATGCCATCAGTTTTTTTGTCGTTTGAGATCTGTTGTTTAGATTAATTATTGTGAATTTGTGTTTTTGTTTTATCAACTTCTTTAATACTATTTCTTTAGCGCTCTTTTTTTAGTGCCCTTCTAATTCTCCATTTTGATTCCAAGTAAAGCGTCCGACATAACTAACGTTATGTTTAAATGCAGAGATTAATTCATCTGGGTCTCATATAAAGTTTTAAAATTTCATGCATTTTTTAAAATCTAACCTATATTCATAGTGGGTCCATAACTTGATGGGTTTTCTCGTCGTTCTTGTAGCGACTATGTGAGAGATCCATGATCAAAGCTATGGAGTACTTTTAAATTTTCCCCACTTAGGAGAAGATTCTATGTCACTACGTAAATTGCTGGCTGTGGGGGTGATAGCACTCACATTGCCTATGTCGGCTCTAGCGGCGTCAAAGTTAAAGGTGAATGGGTTTACCACTGCGGGTTTTTCCATTACNGATACNGCGNANCAGTATACCAACACGGATGAGGACGGNAGTTTNGAGGAGTCNACCTTNATGGGTTTACAGATGCGGTTTGCTCCGAACAAAAAGGTGCCNATCAANTTTGTCACTCAATTTATTGCGCGGGCGCGAGATAAGTGGNATATGACCGCTGACTGGGCATANGTGGGCTGGGANGCGANCGANAGTTTGACTTTGAATGTGGGNCGAATTAANNCNCCCATCTTTATGATCTCTGAAGCCTATGATGTGGGCGTCACCTACCCTTGGATTAACCCACCGGAAGAAATATACGGATTTGCCAACGTACCTTTCACTTCATTGACTGGAATGTCACTGGATTATAACTACGAATTCGATGAATCATGGGTGCGAGTTCAGTTTTATCTAGGCCGCGATGACGTCAGTATTCCCGCATTAGGGATCCCGGTAGCAGCGGATGTTACAAGATTGTTCGGTTTGGCGATAACAACCGGAACCGATCTTTACGAAGTGAGATTCGCTGTGCTTGACGTGGATATTAGAATGGATCTTACGGATGAATTGATTGGTGCTCCCCAGGCCAGATCCTTCTTGGACGGTCTTAGTGCGGCTCAAGTTGATGGTGCTCTTGCGCTACTTGGCATTTCAAATAACATGGTAGGAACTGCCGGGTTTGCATCACTATCAGGTCGATACACAGGTGATAACTTGTTGCTAATGGCTGAAATAGCGTATAGACCCGTTGACGATATTCCGTTTCCTGAAACCGATGCAGGCTTTGTGACGGTGGCATACACTATCGGGAAATGGCAACCTCACCTTACCTTCAGTAAAGTGAAATCCAGCAAATCAGATTTGTTGAATCAAAGCCAAGAATCGGTAATCCTGGGTGTGCGTTACAATATTCAGCCTTGGGCTGCGCTCAAAATTGATTTTCAGCATACTGAGCTAGNGNATGCACAAGCTCGCGCACCGGGAGGGCCTTTATCGGCTATTCCTCTANCNAGTAGNGGTTTNTTTAANGAGTTTCCCAACTTGGCTACNTTTACAGCGGATGTACCTCAAAACCTCAATAAATTAAACATCGCCATCACGATGGTATTTTAAGGAGACTGGATATGAAATATAAAGCACTTACAGCTGGCTTGCTTTCCTTTCTCCTCTCAGGTACCGCCCTGGCAGAGGTAATGGTAGTAGTCCACGCAAAAAGCGAAATAACGGCTATTGATAAAAAAACCCTGAAAAAGTTATTTTTAGGTAAAACAAAGAAAATATCGGGGGTAGTAGTCACCCCTATCAATTTGCCTAATGACCATGCGTTGAAAATTGAGTTTGATCAAAAAGCACTGAAGAAGGATCCGAGTAGAATGACGGCCTATTGGTCAAACATGATTTTTACCGGTAAGGGTGCGCCTCTTGATCAGGTTGAAGATGAAGCTGAAATGCTGAGAGTATTAGCGAAAAACAGGACCAGTATTGGTTATATGAGCGCAGGTGCAATAAGTGAAAAGGTGAAGGTCTTAGTGACCATACCCTGATTTAAGAGATAAGTTGTAGATATTATATAAATTGTAGAAAGGGCAACTAGAATTTCTAGCTGCCCTTTTTTATTTTAATTAATTTAGGAAGTTAAATTAGTCATTTTGCTGATTAGCCTTAGAGATGAGCAATAAATAACGCTACTTTTACATATATAGTTAATATCAAAACGACATGCTCTATATCGCCCCTACTGCCGGCGCATGGGGTTTTCATATCAATTTTAATAAACTCTTTTAGCACAACAACCATCAAACCTATAAGTAAAGCGACTAGTGGTTGCCACTTCATTAGCGCATTTTNCTNCGTCAATAATTTGGCGGAGTTACAAGATGTCACCTAACTACACGATAGCATTACATTCAATAGGTTTTGCTCTAAGCCATTTGGTAATGCTGATTCAATAATGGCTCATGCAGTTTTAAAAGATACTCTAGTACATGAAATAGAGCCCATTTGATAGTCTCCAGAGAAAGGCCATAATTTATTTAATTATCTATTTAATTATCTATTTATCTCGATAAGCGAGCCAGAGTGGTACAAATGGGTTACTTCAAATTAGCTATAATCATTTCCGTATTGGCGTTGACTGCATGCGCCTCTTATCCTTTTAAGCTGACATCGCCGAATCAGAATGTTGAGGAACAAGGGAGGTCTGTCAACGAGGACTATCTGCTGGGCCAATCTTATTATTACGGGCGTGATGGAGATAAGAATCTCGATGCTGCGCGTTATTGGTATCACCGAGCTGCCGCGTATGGACACCTAAATGCGCAATTTAGTATGGGCGTTATCGCTTTTTCCGGTTCGGAAATTAACTACGCCGAGGCCCGCCATTGGTTTCTCAAGGCGTCGGAGCAAGGCCACGCTAAATCCCAATCAAATCTAGGTGTTATTTACTCCTACGGCCTGGGAGTAGAGGCCGACGACACGAAAGCAATTTACTGGATAAAAAGAGCTGCGGACCAACACTTCGCCAATGCTCAATATAATTTGGGGTTAATGTATGAACTGGGACAAGGTGTGGAGGAGAGCCTGGTACAAGCTGTGCACTGGTATGAACAAGCTGCTGAACAAAATCTTGCCATTGCTCAAAATGATTTGGCTGGCTTCTATTCACAAGGAAAAGGCGTGAGTAAAGATGTAGAAAAGGCGATTTATTGGTATCGCAGGGCGGCTGCCCTAGGTGATCAACGGGCCCAATATAATCTCGGCATTGCCTTCCTGGAAGGCAATGGTGTATCCACTAACCGAAAATATGCTTTGAATCTATTTAGACAATCAGCCCGACAAGGCTACCTTAAGGCCAGTCAAAAGTTAGACCAAATGAATGAACTACTGCGCGTACGAGTCATTGAAGACGTGGAAATAGTTAATATACAATTTGATGAACCTGAATTAGATGAGTATCAACTGCTGTAGATCAATCCCCGAACTAGCGTTTTTTACAGGGATTGATACTCAACAAACGTCGCGAAGTTTGTTATTTTAGTGCCTCACAATTATCCGCCCAATCGAAACCGGCATTTAGACGTCTAAAACGTTCCGCTATATGACGCCGTAAACTGGGGTCTGTGAAGATGTAGGGCTGATCGTCGAGTATGGCTTCTAATACTTGTTTACCAACAATGTTGGGGTCCAATGCTTCTGGCAGGAGCTTAGCCATGGGCGCATTAACGTTGTCATCCGTGCCACCGTATTGCCCTTGACGGTTACGCCCTGACTCTGCAATTTTAGTATTCACCGCACCAGGACATAAAACAGAGACACCCAAGTTATCTTTTTTATGCTCCTCCATTAAGGTTTCTGCTAGCGCGACTACGGCGAACTTAGTGGCGTTGTAGGGACCTGAACCTCTAAAGTTCACCATGCCTGCCATTGACGATGTACTGACTACATGGCCTTCTTCCCCGTGAGAACGGATGAGCGGTAAAAACGCTTGAAGACCGTTAACGACACCCCAAATGTTCACATCGACCACCCAGTTCCAGTTATCAACGTCGACTTTTTCTGATCGCCCATCAACTAACACTCCGGCGTTATTGCAGAGCACGTGGACTTTACCGAAGGTCTCAATGGTGGCGTCTGCTGCCGCAAACATGGAATCGCGATCACTCACGTCCACTTGCACATACGCGGCTTCACCTCCGCTCTTGGTGAGCTCTGCCACTGCGCGCTCCATGGGCTCTTGTTCAATATCGCCGATCATTACTTTCATGCCTGCATTGCAAAAGGCTCTGGCCATACCAAGGCCTATGCCGCTGCCGCCACCGGTGATAAACGCTACTTTTCCTTTTACCTCTTTCATATTGATCTCCAAGGATTTACAGACAAGTGCTAACGCTAACTTGTCTTTTTAATAAATGCTAAATTATAAGTGAAGGTCAAGATGCTAACTCTTTGACTAAGTCAGCACGTTGTTCTGCGGGTGCATAGGTGAAATTAATGGTGATTCTATCCACTAGACCCGTATATCGCTCTTTTATCATGGGCACGATATCTTTGGGCTCACCCACTACCGCAAAGGTATTTAGAATATCGTCATCAATTAAAGTCCCCATTTTTTCCCATTCACCGCGCTTTGACATGGCGTTGAGTTCTGGCTGCAAACGCTCCCAACCATGGGCCTCTAATACGCGGCGGTAGGCTGGAGTCGATGAGTAGAACGCTATCCGCTCTCTAATGGATTTATCCGCACGTTTAAATTCTCTTTCATCCTGTCCAGAAACAACAAACACCGGATAGGATAATTCGAAATCCGAGCGACCGAGTCCGCGGCGAGCCAAGCTTTTTTCAATGATAGGTAATGTGTTTTCTTTTAGGTATTTTGGCGAGGTGAGGGGATGAACCAGCATGCCTTCACATAAATCACCAGCGACTTCAGTCATCATTGGCCCCACAGCCGCAAGAAAAACCTTAGGCGGACCATACTGGGTGACTGTTGGACTGAATACCGGCGTCATCAACGTGTGTGAGTAGAACTCACCACGAAAATCCAAGGGGACACCATCATACCAGGTGGCCCAGATAGCTTGCATCGCCATAATCATCTCACGCATTCG
>JAESQG010000151.1 GCA_016765265.1 Pseudomonadales bacterium
GTAGGGAGGACTTTTATAAACAACTTGCTCAACACATTCCCGATGAAAAGGAGAGAGCGCAATTTCTGCGTAAAAAGATTAAATACTGATCGCTCTTAAAGTCCTCCGCGCAATCACCGCGACAAACTCCGGTAAACAGCACTAAACCATTCAACTCACAGCTGATAATATGCCCAACTACACGTGCAGGCTCGCTTGTGAGCATTCAATTCTTATACACTGTTGGCTAATCATCCGTGGAGTAGCAGCGATCAACACCTTAAACCCTAGACAGCAACAAGCTATTAAAAATATCAGCACGCCACTATTAGTGCTGGCTGGTGCGGGCTCTGGTAAAACCAGCGTCATTACTCAAAAGATCGCGCATTTGATCACAAATTGCCACATTGCCCCGCACAAAATAATGGCCGTCACCTTCACCAACAAGGCCGCTCGGGAAATGAAACAAAGGGTAAATAGCCTGATCCCCAGAACAACCACCAGGGGCCTCATTGTTTCTACCTTTCATAATCTAGGCTTAAATATTATTCGTAGAGAACACCAGCACTTAGACCTCAAACCTGGATTTTCTATTTTTGACGGGCAAGATTCCTTGGCGCTCATTAAAGACCTAATGCAAAGGGAATCTGTTGATGACAGCGGCGTGTGTGAAACCATTCAGCACAGCATCTCCAACTGGAAAAACGATTTACTCTCGCCAGAACAAATACTGTCACAAGTCAATGACGACTCCGAGCTACTGGCTGCTCGTGTATACGCTGCCTATAATCGTCTCCTCAGAGCCTATAACGCAGTAGATTTTGATGACCTAATTCTATTACCCACTAACCTCTTTTTAGAAAATAAGAACCTGCGGGAGAAATGGCAAAATAAAGTCCACTACCTGTTAGTGGATGAATACCAAGACACTAACCACTCACAGTATCTTTTAATCAAGCTGCTTGTAGGGATACAAGCTAGATTCACCGTAGTGGGAGACGATGACCAGTCTATTTATTCCTGGCGCGGTGCCAATCCTGAAAACCTATCCCTACTAAAAACGGACTTTCCTACCTTGGAAGTGGTCATGCTCGAACAGAACTACCGCTCATCTGGCCGCATACTAAAAGCAGCGAATCGGTTGATTGCTAACAACCCCCATATATTTGAAAAATCCCTTTGGTGCGATCTAGGCTTTGGTGACCCCATTCGGGTCGTTCGTCAAAAAAACGAGGACCAGGAAGCTGACTTTGTAGCCCATGATATGATGACCCATAAACTGCGCAAGGGCCTTTCATGGAGTGACTTTGCCATTCTCTACAGAGGCAACTTTCAATCTCGCATAATAGAACTAAAGTTGCAGGCGCTCGGTGTGCCTTACAAGGTCAGTGGGGGCACTGCTTTTTTCTCCCGAGCAGAAGTTAAAGATATCATGGCTTATTTGCGACTGATGATAAATCCTGATGACGATAATGCGTTTTTACGCATAGTCAATACACCTCGTCGCGAAATCGGGACCACCACTTTAGAAAAACTAGGTACCTATGCCGGCACCCGCCATATAAGCTTATTTGCAGCAACCCAGGAAATCGGTATCGAAAGTATCCTCCCTAAACGTAATCTAGAAAAAGTACGCGACTTCAGTCAATGGATAACCGATGTAGGCCAACTTTGCCGACAACGTTCACCTATTACTATCATCAAACAAATGATCACAGAAATTGATTATCCTGCCTGGCTTAACGAACAAAGCACCTCGCCAGCTGTAGCCGAGAGGCGATTAGAAAACGTGTGGCAATTAGTGGGCTCCATAGAAAATATGTTACAAGACACTGACAATTTATCCTCAGGAGAAGATCCAATAGAAAACGTTATCAGCCGACTCATACTCCGTGACATCCTTGAGCAACAGGAAGCAGATGATGATTCTGATCGCGTTCAGCTGATGACACTGCACGCATCAAAGGGGCTTGAATTCCCGCATGTCTATTTAACGGGTATGGAAGAAGAACTGCTGCCACATCGCGCCAGCATTGAAGAAGGCAACATCGAAGAGGAGCGCCGCCTCACTTATGTGGGTATCACCCGCGCCCAAAAAACCCTAACCATGACCTTGTCAGCCACTCGCAAACAATACGGCCAAGCTATCGAATGTACTCCCAGTCGTTTTCTAGATGAGTTGCCTAAAGAGGATCTAGACTGGCACGGCATGGGAATTGAAAGATCCGAAGAAGAAAAAAACAAGATTGCGAAGTCACATTTGAGCGGCATGCGTGAACTATTACGCTAGTCCAGACTCTTTCGACACATTAATTAATAAACGGAGCACCACCGGATGACCGGAAAAGACATAACATCCGCTAATTGGCTCGTCTACATGATACTCTGCAATGACAGCACTCTCTACACTGGGATAACCACCGACATGGCGCGGCGATGGCATCAACATAAAAACCAAACTGGAGCCAAGTATTTTAGAGGGCGCGCCCCAGAACAATTGGTATATTTAGAATTCTCTGATTGTAGAAGTAGTGCCAGCCAACGAGAAGCATCATTAAAGAAATTGAATAGAACGGAAAAACTGGAATTGATAAAATCGACAAAGAATCAAGTAGAACAATATGACCTAGCAATATTAACCAACAATATTAACCAACTAACTTAAGCGCTAGAAACTAGTATTTTAAATCCTCACTAATACCCTTTTGATCGAACCAGATCATAAAATTAGTTTCTAAAATCCTATCCATTTCTTCGCCACTAGTTACTTTTCTTAAGCCTTCTCCAATATACTCAGCATACCGCGCACAGGGAGAGTTCCTTGGTATGGCAAAATATTCGTTTATCACTGTCAAAGGTATATTTTTATTAATAATATCAAAAGACAATTCCTCTTTCTCTAAAAATAAAATAGTTGTCGCGAGCGGACCTAGCATGTAATCCACTCGGTTAAGGACTAATTTTTTAAATATTTGTTCAGGCGTTTCCGAACGCTCAATGTCTAGATTATTTCTACTATAGGTATCAAATTCTTTACCAAATTGAGCCCCCAGGGTAATATTGCCTGTTTTCCCCTTCAAATCATCCCAGTTTTTATATTTGAAATCGCGATCCTTGTGAACAAAAATCGATTGCACTGCCGGCGCTACGGGCGGTTCAATAAAGATAAGGTATTTTTCTCGCTCCTTGGTTCGTCTAATCCCTAATAGCAAATCAATCTCTCCTCGTTGTGCACGAAGTAGAATACGCTTCCAAGGGCCACCCTCATCAGAGCTAGCTTCAATATCGACTTCTAAAAAGAGATTTTTGGCTAGCTGAACCAACCCTCCATCAAGAGTATCACCTTCTCTCCATGTCAATGGAGGGTAATTAGTACGTCCAGAAATAATGGCGAACCCATTGTCACAAGCTTGCAAAACAGAGCTAAGCCCTAAACAAGTTACCGCTAGAAAGGAAATTAGAAAGTGGCTAAATTGTCGATGCATGAAGAAACCCCTGTTACTATTTATAGCATACACCCACCAATCAATTGCATTATCAATATCTCCTAACCAAAATATCTTATTCCATGAAATTATGAGACGTTTCCNAAAACTGAATTTTTTAATATTTCGACTAGTAAACGATAATTCTAGCTGTGCGTTAGGCTAATTTAGCTAGATTTAGATTTTTTTGCTCGGGGTTATATTTTTTGCTCGGGGTTAGTTTTTTTGATAACAGTGACGACTCCAATACGCCATTATACTCTGTGCGCATTTACTTTAGTGAATCTCTAGNCCCCAAAGCGAATTAAAAACTGCCAGGACAAACGCCTGATCTAGCATCGAGTTTCCTCTTCAAATTAGCAAGCAACTCTGCCCCCATCAACTAGAATAATGATAGGTACACATGTTTTATGCCTATTGAATTAGCCAAATAAGCCGGATTGAAGGAATGCCCAAAACCAAAATAAGGTCATCGTTAGCGGCCAAGATGTTGAGCAACATCTTGGCCGTCTATTTTGTCATAGCGATGACTGCTACTTCAATTCAACTTTTCTTAGAATATGGCAATGAGAAAAACAAGTTAGGCGAGGAGGTCATGCGAGTCGCTGACACCTTTAAGCCTATATTTGCCCAAGCTATGTGGAACCTAAATACAACTCAGATTGCTTCTAGTGTGAAGGGCGTTTTAGTTAACAAAAATATTGTGGGCGTTCAAGTAAAAAATGAAGCCGGAAAACGCTTGAAAGGCATAGGCTTCGTATTTAACGATGCTGGTGATGTTGTCAACTTGGTAAACGATAACGAAGTCCCAACATCCGAGTATTCAATTAATGGACTACGTACTCTCTACCAATTTGAGACAGACATTGTCTATCACAGCTCCTACCGAGGTAAAAAGCTTATCGGCAAACTTTTGTTATATACAGNTTCGGATATTGTTTTTGATCAAGCATTTTATACATNCAAAATAACCATTATTAGTGCCATGGTAAAAACGATGTTTCTCTGGTGTATAGCNCTCTATATTCTTCATAAAGGTGTCGCTATACCACTCAATTATATCACCAATGCCATGGACAGCCTAAATCCAAATACCCAATCCGATACGGGTGCAACACAAGGGATAGAAAATACAAAAATTGCACAGAGAAAAGATGAATTAGGCCATCTAGTNAAAACATTTGTNAAAATGCGGGACGCCTTGCTACAGAAAAACAGATTGATTGCAGACCACCGAGAAAATCTAGAAGATCAAGTGGACGTAAGAACCAAGGAGCTTAAAAAAGCCTCTCAAGCCAAAAGTGATTTCTTGGCCAATATGAGCCATGAAATTCGAACCCCGATGAATGGTGTTCTAGGCATGGTGGAGCTACTAAAAGACACAACTCTCGATAGCAAGCAGTTTCGTTATCTCACCATTATTCAAAATTCAGGGGATGCATTACTTTCGATAATTAATGACATTTTGGATTACTCAAAAATCGAAGCCGGTAAAATGGATATTGAAGCCATCGATTTTGATCTGGAAACAGTTATTGACGACGCAATAGCGGTGTTTGCCTACAAAGCTAACGCTAAAAATATAGACCTTATCGCAAGTCTCAAACCAAATTCACCCAGTAAAGTGTTAGGTGACCCAACAAGAATCCGCCAAATAATACTCAATCTCTTGGGAAACTCAGTCAAGTTTACTGATACCGGAGAGATTAGTATCACTGTCGCCTGTATCGACGAAATTGACAGCGAAGAGCTAGTTTACCAATTTGATATTACCGATACGGGTATCGGCATGAGCGAGGAGCAATGTGGCAAATTGTTTAAGTCCTTCTCGCAGGCAGATTCTTCAACTACTCGCAAATTCGGTGGCACGGGTCTCGGCCTCGCTATCAGTAAGCAACTGACAGAATTAATGGGGGGTGAAATCGGTGTTACCAGCTCTCTCGGTGCTGGCTCAACTTTCTGGTTCCGTATAGTACTTAAGCGTGGATTAGCATCCACTCAAATCTCTAAGACTGATAACGATCTATTTAAGAACAGTAAAATCACCACCATTGGCCGCCAAAGTAATCTGAAACGCTCCCTAATGGAACACTCCAAATCATGGGGTATGGAAATCTCTTTTGACGATACTATTGCCGAGGTGATAGATGACACTAAGCGCGATATTGAAGACGGATTGGTTAACAATCACTTTGCACTGTTGGATATGGCAGAGAAATGGGGAAATACCAAAAAATTGGTAACTGAACTGGGAAAGTTAAACAAGGAAGATCGGCTTAAATCAATATTGATCGGCACCACTGAACAGCTAGCAAGAGTCGCAGCGTTTCCAGATATTGACTTAGGAATCATACTAGAAAAACCGGTAACACCAAATGTATTAAAAGATGCGTTGTTACGTTCCTTGACGAAAAAGAAAGAGACAGTAAAAACACCCCCAACCAATTCTAATACTGATTTTTCTTCAATTCGAGTTTTGGTGGCCGAAGACAATTTGGTCAATCAAGTTGTCATAAAGGGCATGCTAAAGAAATTTAATATAGTTCCCACTACTGTGACTGATGGCTTACAAGCCGTTGATGTCTATCGCAACAATAGCGATCCATTTGACTTGATATTAATGGACATTGAAATGCCAGAGATGGATGGTTGGGAAGCCACAAAACAAATTCGGACAATAAACCGTAAACGCACCGATGATAGTTGTTCGATAATTATTGCCTTAAGCGCGCACGCCTTAAGCACGGAACGTGACCGAGCGGAACAGGTTGGTATGAACGATTACCTCGTAAAGCCTGTCGGAATTCAACAACTGAGTAATAAGTTAGAACAGTATTTTGGAAAATCGTAAAATCGACTACAGCTAAACTTCTCGGTACCAGCACTATCTTTCTTGAACTAACACCCAAGGTCTAACCACCACAGCCCAAAGAATCGATTGATTGTCATGCCAGCATAGAGCTTGTTCCTCTGTGGCACCAGTCACTNAACCCGCTTCCTGCCACTGCTCAAGTAGAGCCTTGTTATCAAGTGATAGCTGATAGGCAACATCCACCACATCTAGGTCCTTAGCAACACAAATCACTTGCCCTCGAGCGTAAAAAACCTGCAAATCACTCCAAGGAATGGGAGAGGTTTCTAAGTTGATTTTTGCGCGTAAGACAGCTTCTGCATCTTCAGGATCGATCATGTCATTTTCTGTAGACGTCATATTCTAAACCAGTCGCAATCTAGGCCCGTCTCAATCTAGGGTAATAAGGTTTCACCCATTAGATACAGATCAACTTCACGCGCGGCTTTACGACCTTCATCAATCGCGCGCACTACTAGAGATTGTCCACGACGACAATCTCCCGCCGCAAACACACCATCAATGCTGGTGACAAACTTGTCATATTCAGCATTGATGTTGGAGCGGCCATCTAAATCAAGTTCAATGGACTTTCCCGATTCATCTTTGAATCCAGTGATAGTTTCTGGCCCCAGAAACCCCATAGACAACATAATGAGATCAGCATCCCAAATTTTTTCGGACCCTTCAAGNTCAGCCATTTTCCACTGGCCCTCAGTATTGGTCCATTCCACTTCGACTGTTTTAATACCCGTTAGGTTGCCATTCTCGTCACCGATAAAGCCTTTACTTAATAGGCAGTATTCGCGAGGATCTTTGCCGTATTTATGATGCGCTTCTGCGTGACCATAATCCACACGAAATATTTTCGGCCATTGTGGCCAGGGATTATCATCCGCTCGCATTTCTTCTGGTTGTGGTAACAATTCAAAATTAACAATGGANTTTGCACCNTGACGAAGAGAGGTNCCGATGCANTCTGTACCCGTATCNCCGCCCCCAATTACAATCACATTTTTGCCTTTGGCAGAGATGTAGTCGCCATCTTCTAAATTGGAATCCAATANACTTTTNNTATTTGCCTTNAGAAACTCCATTGCNAAATGAATNCCCTTTAGCTCTCGATTTTCNATAGGCAAGTCNCGNGCAATNGTTGCACCGGTNGATAAGACAACAGCGTCAGCTGTTTCTCTAAGNTTCTCAATACTCACTGCACCTTTGCCTGTTCCCCCGACATTCGCGTCGGTGACAAACTCGACGCCTTCCTGGCGCAGCAACTCCACGCGACGATCAACAACATCCTTACCCAATTTCATGTTGGGAATGCCGTACATAAGCAAACCGCCAATCCGATCAGCTCGTTCATAAACCGTCACTTTGTGCCCCGCTTTATTAAGCTGAGCCGCGGCGGCAAGACCAGCAGGACCAGATCCNACTACTGCCACTGACTTTCCTGAACGTTTTTCCGGTGGCAGAGGTTTTATCCAACCTTCATTAAAACCACGCTCAACGATAGCGAATTCAATATTCTTTATGGTCACCGGCTNATCCACATGCCCAAGTACACAAGAACCTTCACAAGGAGCTGGGCAAACTCTGCCAGTAAATTCGGGGAAATTATTAGTTGANTGCAAATTATCTAACGCATCTTGCCAGCGACCCTGATAAACCAGGTCATTCCATTCTGGGCACAAGTTATAGACTGGACAGCCGTCGTTTGATTGGCAGAACGGGATACCGCAATCCATGCAACGAGAGGCTTGAGTTTTTAAAGACTCATCCTTCACTGGAATATAGAGCTCTGCATAGTCGGCCGAACGCTCTTCAACGTCTCTATAGGGTTGAGTTTGTCGTGCAATTTCTTTAAATCCAGTGGGGTTTCCCATAATTTTTTACTCTTTCTCCGCTCTTGCTCGCTCTAATAACACGCGCTTGTAATCCGTGGGCATGACCTTTACAAACTTCGCTAAATACGTATCCCAATCACTCAATACGCGCTTAGCCACAACAGATCCGGTGAATTTTTCGTGTTTTTCAATTAAACTCTTTAACTCTGCAATATCTTCGTCGGCCACCACCTTTTCAAGTTCTACCATGCCTTGATTGCAGANGCGCTTGAAGTTGAGATCTTCATCAAAAATATAAGCAACACCACCACTCATTCCTGCGGCAAAGTTGCGGCCNGTTTTACCCAACACAACAACACGGCCACCGGTCATATATTCACAACCGTGATCACCAATGCCTTCAATAACTGTGTTAGCACCGCTGTTTCTAACACAGAAGCGTTCTGCTGCGATACCACGGAAGAATGCTTCGCCGCCTGTGGCGCCATAAAGCACTACGTTACCAATTAAAATATTTTCTTCTGCAGCGAAGGAGCTGGCCTTGGGTGGGTAGACGATAACACGACCACCACTCAGACCTTTAGCGACGTAGTCATTGGCATCCCCTTCCACTTCAAGTGTAATCCCCCGCGTCAAAAAAGCACCGAGACTTTGACCGGCAGAACCGTCTAGCTTGATGTGTATGGTGTCATCTTCAAGACCGTTCGCTCCCCACTTCTTGGTAACCTCGTGAGAGAGCATAGTACCCACTACTCGATTAATATTGATAATCGGTAATTCAATANTAACCTTCTGCGCTTTTTCAATTGCCGGNTGAGCCCGNTTGATTANCTCATTATCCAGNGCTAATTCTAATCCGTGATCTTGAGGCATGGTTTGGAATGTACCCACTTTATCGTGAGGTTTTTGCGCCGGCGTCAAAATAGCATTTAAATCAATTCCATCCGCTTTCCAGTGATCAATTGCAGAATCCGTTTCCAGCACGTCACAGCGACCCACCATATCTTCTAGCTTTCTGAAACCTAGCTGAGCCATTATATTTCGTAAGTCTTCAGCAATCATAAAGAAATAATTCACCACGTACTCAGGCTTGCCTGAAAACTTTTTACGTAGATCTGGATCTTGCGTTGCGATACCCACTGGGCAGGTATTTAGGTGACACTTTCGCATCATAATACAACCCATCGTAATTAACGGTGCGGTCGCAAAACCAAATTCTTCTGCTCCCAACAATGCAGCAATAGCCACATCACGCCCCGTTTTAATTTGACCGTCGGTTTGTAATACTACGCGAGAACGTAAATCATTCATCACCAAGGTCTGATGCGTTTCCGCTATCCCAAGCTCCCAAGGCAAACCCGCGTGCTTAATTGTCGTCAATGGTGAGGCACATGTTCCACCATCATGGCCTGCAATAACGATGTGATCGGCTTTTGCTTTTGTGACTCCCGCTGCAATAGTCCCCACTCCCATTTCTGAAACGAGCCTTACACTAATGCGAGCATCACGATTCGCATTTTTCAAATCGTGAATAAGTTGTGCCATATCCTCAATGGAATAAATATCATGATGAGGCGGCGGGCTGATTAAACCTACGCCTGGCGTCGAGTGGCGCAACATAGCAATATAATCATCCACTTTGTTGCCGGGTAACTCGCCCCCTTCGCCAGGTTTAGCGCCCTGAGAAATTTTAATTTGAATTTCATCTGCATTTGCTAAGTAATGTGCGGTCACACCAAAACGACCTGACGCTACTTGTTTTATAGCTGAACGCTTGGAATCGCCATTAGGTAGTGGTTCGAAACGCTTAGCATCCTCGCCCCCTTCTCCTGTGTTCGACTTACCTCCAATCCGGTTCATCGCAATTGCCAAGGATTCATGGGCTTCAGGCGAAATAGACCCAAAGCTCATCGCCCCGGTACAAAAACGTTTTACTATCTCTTGTGCAGACTCGACCTCATCAATGGAAATAGATCCGCCATTGGCGTTCTCTTTAAAGGACATCAATCCCCGTAGCGTACAACCCCGGGTGGCCTCCTCGTTTGAAACTTTAGCAAACCTCTGATACGCGTTACTATCATTTTCACGAGTGGCTTCTTGCAAGGAAGAAATCGTGGTGGGATTCCACATATGACGTTCACCGTTGGCACGCCACTGCATATCTCCCGGGTTTTGTAATACCTCTATTTTATCATCTGTATCGCGAGCAGGAAAAGCAACATCATGTCGCCTTAGGGCCTCTTCAGCTAACACTTTGAACCCAACACCCTGCACTCTACTAGGTACTCCAGCAAAGCAACGGTCAACCACTTCTTCCGCCAAACCAACCGCTTCAAATATCTGCGCTCCTTTATATGACTGCAAGGTGGATATACCCATCTTCGCCATCACTTTCAGCATTCCTTTGGCCACACCTTTGCGATATGCAGTCACAATTTTACTGTCCGTATCGTACTGCTCTCCTGGCAACAAACCCTCTCGTTGCGACTGCCACAATGCTTCGAATGCGGTATAAGGATTAATGGCGTCAACACCAAAACCGATTAGCATACAATGCTGATGCACCTCTCGAGCCTCACCTGATTCAACAACAATTCCTATTTTGGTACGTTCTGAGGTTTTAACCAAATGGTGATGAACACTGGCACCGGCCATAAGTGAACTCACAGGTATGCGCTCAGCATTCACTGCCCGATCAGAAAGAACGACGAGACTATAGCCATCAACGATGGCCTGACTCGCCTCTTTACAAATACGCGTAATTGAGTTTTCGAGGCCGTCACTGCCCGCTGATTTGGGATAGGTAATGTCGATGATTTTGGATTTCCAGCCCTTGTAATCAATATGGCGTATCGCGGCCATCTCTTCGTTAGACAATATGGGATGTGGAATACATAATCGATGAGCGTGTTTTTCCGTAGTCTCTAGCAAATTACCTTCAGGGCCGATGTAACACTCTAAAGACATCACCACCTCTTCACGAATGGAGTCAATCGCCGGGTTGGTGACTTGGGCAAATATTTGCTTGAAGTAATCGTATAACATTCGCGGCTTATCTGATAAACACGCTAAAGCGGAATCATTACCCATGGACCCCACTGGATCTCTCGCTTCTTTGACCAAGGGTAATAACATAAATTGTAAAGTTTCACTGGTGAAACCAAAGGCCTTCATGCGGTGTAGCAGGTTTTCTGGATTGTAGCCATGAGGCTCTTCATCAGTGTGCAGATCCGAAAATTGAATTTTTTGATTCTTGATCCACTTACCATAGGGTCTGGCATTAGCGAAGGTGGTTTTCAATTCCTCATCGTCTATCAGCCGACCCTCTTCAAAATCCAGCAGGAACATCATCCCNGGCTGAAGACGNCCTTTCACTTTAACATTNGCAGGATCAACTGGTACGGTACCCACTTCCGAAGCCATAATCACCTTATCATCATGGGTGATGTAATAACGACTGGGGCGTAATCCATTTCGATCTAGTACAGCACCAACATAATGTCCATCTGTAAAAGCAATGGATGCCGGGCCGTCCCACGGCTCCATGATAGTGGAGTTATACTCGTAGAAATCCTTCTTAGCTTGGGACATCTCGGTATCATTCTGCCAAGCTTCAGGCACCATCAACATGATCGCTTCTTGTAAAGAACGACCCGTCATCAACATAAACTCTAAAATATTATCAAAACTGCCAGAATCAGAGCAATCGGGCTCCACTAACGGGAATAGTTTTTCAATATCCTTACCAAACTCTTTACTCTGCACCACCCCTTCACGAGCGCGCATCCAATTGATATTGCCTTGGCGAGTGTTAATTTCACCATTGTGACTCATAAAGCGGTTGGGTTGAGCTCTATCCCAAGATGGAAAAGTATTAGTACTAAATCGAGAATGAACCATCGCTAGATGCGATTCATAAGTTTCATTCGCTAAATCGGGGTAAAAGGGCATTAACTGGTGAGAGGTGAGCATGCCCTTATAAACAATCACTCTAGGTGACAAAGTACAGATATAGAAAAATTGCGCTTCTACTAATCCCGCATCATTGCGAAGAGTGCGGGTGCTGAGTTTTCGAATAATATAAAGCTGTCTTTCAAAGGCATGAGTATCAATACCCTTTGCTGCAGATACATATAACTGCTCGATCACCGGCATAGAGGCTAAAGCAGTTGGACCCACATCCGCTTTGATGGGCTCCACGGGCACCGTTCTCCATCCTACCAGCACCTGTCCCTGAGATTTAATAATTTTATTAACAGTCGCTTTGCATTGTTCACGCTCCTGCTCATCTTGTGGCAGGAACACGTTACCCACTGCATAGAAACCTTTGCTTGGAAGTGTGACACCAAATTCATCCAGTGCAATCTGCTCCACAAAGCGATAAGGCATTCCGGTTAAAATACCGCAACCATCGCCTGTATTCGCTTCACATCCACAACCACCACGATGATCCATGCGACGTAAAGAGTGATCGGCCTCAAGCACGATCCCATGGCTAGGTCGGCCTTTCATATCCGCCACAAAACCTACACCACAACTGTCTTTTTCATACGCTGGATCATATAAACCGGTTTTGCCAGGTTTATACTTCGCTAATGCGGTTACTTCATCTGTCATAAAACTTTCTCCAACTACAATTATGTAGTCAATATGTCGCGCAGTTAAAGTCTCATTGCTCTTAGCCTGCCAACAACTCACTGTACCTATAGTGCGATGCTGTTGTCTGCCTGAAAATCTGAGATGTTAAAACCTACCTCTAGCCAGCGCCTACATAAACACATCTAAGTAATTGATACTATAGACCTAAAATGCCAAANNCCGNCCAACCCAAACTACCAAACGGAGTTTTTAAGAGTCAAATTCGCACTAAACACGCCCTCTCAAGCTGTTTCAACGCTGACATCATCAAACTCGGGGAAATACGGCGAGTACTTTTAAATCATCAATTCACTCGGCAGGAACCGTCCATTTTTGCCGGTCGAGTAGCTTACAGACTCAGTCTAGTAGAGTCAAAAAATCACTGTAACTGCCTGCTTTACAATCAGCCTATACCTACCATCTNTAATTATAACAATGGCTTAGCTATTGCCAATAATTATGTATTTACTCCCTAGCACTCTATTTTATTGGTGTTATTGTGTGTGAGGTCCTAAACAACATTAATGGGCGGAAAATATGATGACAGAAATCTTTGCATGTTGGCAATGCGGTGAAACTTTGCGCAGCCTAATCCTGCCGCTGTCACGCCGTGAGGAGTGCCATTCTTGCGGAGCCGAGCAGCATGTNTGTAAATTATGTAAAGAATACAATGCAAAGATCTCAGGGGCTTGTGAAGAGGATCAAGCCGAGGACGTTCGCGACAAAGAACGAGCTAACTTTTGCGATTACTTTTCTCCTAACCCTAACCCTAATGCATACAGACCTGAAGCTAAGAGCAAGCAGTCTGCGGCCGAAACTGAACTCGCAGCGTTATTTGGCGATAACTCTACTGATAACCACCGCACTAAAGAGGAACCGGACCAAAATCAAACCACTGATGACGCCGCTCAATCAGCACTAGACGATCTTTTTGGTGGCAATAAGGACTGAAGGCTCACTAGCTATATAATGGAATCCTTAACACAAGATAATGAAATCGTTAAAGCAAGATAATGAAATCGTTAAGGCAAGGCGGCATTTATAAAGATGGCAAAATTTCTGATCGTGGGATGCGGTGACCTCGGTTCTCAAGTGGGTAACCAATTAGTAGAACAAGGCCATCAGGTATGGGGATTAAAGCGTAACCCTCCCACCGATGCAATTAACTGCGCTACTGAAAACTACACGATTAAAAACGTAAGCAAAATAAAGTATATTCAAGCCGATCTATGCTCGCAGGATGAAATTCAGCTTCTGGATACTGATTTCGATCAAGTCCTTTATATGGTGACTCCCGACGGACGCAACGAAGAGGCCTATCGGGAAGTATATGAAACAGGCATCAACAATTTACTCCNTCACTTTAATGNGCNCCCAGTTAATNGNAACATAAGTTTCATTTTNNTATCTTCTACNCGAGTTTACGGTCAACAAAANGGCGAGTGGGTNGACGAAGAGTCNGCNACNAAACCNGCTAGCACTCAAGGAAAAATACTGCTTGCTGCTGAAAAAGCATTTCTCGAACACTCAGCACAAAACACCGTAGTTCGTTTCTCCGGCATATACGGTCGATCCGCCACTCCTCATTTTATGAAACAAAACAAAGAAGATGGTTTTCANTACGACCCTCCTTATTATACNAACAGGATACACTATACCGATTGTATTGGTTTTCTGGTTTACCTGGCCCAACTAAAGTGCGATCTANAATCCACAAAACTCGACNCCCTATATNTAGTCTCCGACGACGATCCCGCCCCCCTGTGGGAAGTAGTTAACTTCCTTTGGCCTGTATCAGATGACACTATTCCTTGCAAGAAAACCGCTGTTCAAGCTGTACAAAACAAGCGTTGTTGCAACAATCGGATCAAGTCGCTGGGATATGAATTGTTGATAAAAACCTATCGAGAGGGGTACACTGTTTGACAAATTAATGTTAATTCGGAACCCAATAATGTCAGAACCTATTCCCTCAGCCACAGTAGTCACCTTGCGAGAAACCGATTCCGGAATAGAGATATTAATGCTCCGCAAAAACTCTAAGATAGCCTATGGCGGTATGTGGGTTTTTCCTGGTGGTAAAATTGACGAGGCTGATTACTCCATTAGTGAGAATCCAAAGGATGGGAAAGATATCTTTGCCGCAGCCCGAACCGCTGCTGTAAGAGAAGCCAAGGAAGAAGCAAATCTAGATATCGATAGCGAATCATTACACTTTTTTGCTCACTGGACTACGCCNGATGTGCGTCCTAAACGTTTTAGCACGTGGTTTTTTNTNGGCAAAGTNGAGAGTGANGANGTNNTTATNGATGGNGGCGAAATACATGATTTTGCNTGGCGNACNCCANCGGANATGTTNAATTTACACCGTGATGGNGAAGTNGANATGATGCCNCCTACTTTTATNACNCTNNNTCGNCTNCAAGAGNTCANNAGTTTTNATTCAGTTGTCGNNGCGTTCTCNAAAGAAGAGCCATTCTATTTNGCCCCCAGAATTNCAATGTTAGACACNGGTATGTGCCATTTCTATGGCGACGATGTTGGTTATGAAACCAAAAGCGTAGACACAGCTGGAAATCGCCACCGTCTATGGGCTAATAAAGCCGGCGGATGGCGGTATGAAAGAGATTAATCCCCTCAATTTAGGGTCCTCACATCCTAGCCCATTAGGAAAAACCAGATAAAGTTATCTGATTCTTTCTCTGATGCAATAGGAAAATTAAAATCTTAAGGAGATGCATAATGAGCAGTATACCCGCCCCTGATGAAATGAATAAATGGCGCCTAGAAACCCCAGGAATCGACGGTTGGACACGCACAGCAAGACCTGATGCGAAAGATAAATATTTTATGGTCTCCACCGATGGGCACGCTCAGGAACCCTCTGATCTATGGGCTACACGCATGGACGCCAAATACAAGGACCGTCTGCCTGGCATAACACTCGCCGATAATGGCGCAAAGTTTCAAAAAACCGAAGGCTTTCGGCCCATGCGATTACGCAATATCAAATTCGAAGGACAAGATTTGATACGCAATAAAGCCGGCTACACTCCAGAAGAGCGGATTGCGGATCTTAATGCCGACGGTGTGGATGCAGAAATTCTTTTCCCCAATAAGGGCCATACTGCCTGGGCGACACCCGATGCAGAATTCAGTCAAGCCATGTGCCGAGTCTACAACGATTGGGCATGGGAAACCTTCGGCGAAGTTAATGATGTTTTATCACCTATGGCCTGCATCGCGCCTGGGGATATGCTCGGTGCCATTAAGGAAATTGAACGTTCTGCTGAACGCGGTTTTCGAGGATTATCTCTGCCTTGCAAGCCTGTTTGGGGCGCGCCCAATCACGAAGCATTAAATTACAATTTACCCGAGTGCGATCCTTTGTGGACAGCTATTCAGGAAACAAATTTACCGATAACCTTTCATGTATCCACGGGTCGTGATCCTCGTACCTCCAGAGGCAACGGCGGTGCCATCATAAATTACACCGTGCATTCTTTGTCGCCCACCATGGAACCCATTGCTAACTTATGTGCCTCGGGTGTGCTTGATCGTTTCCCTAATTTGAAATTTGGTAGTGTTGAAGCAGGCATTGGTTGGGTTGCTTGGGCCTTGGGTGCGATGGATGAAGCCTATAAGAAACACCACATGTTTGTTCGTCCTAAATTGGAATTATTGCCAAGCGAATATTTCAAACGCAATGGTTTCGCTACTTTTATGGAAGATCCTGCGGGCTTAAGTCAAGCCAGAGAATTCGGCTTAACAGAGAACTTTATGTGGTCTAATGATTATCCTCACCACGAAGGCTCCTGGCCCCATTCAGCTCAGGCCATAGAACGCACCATGACCCAGATCAATGATGCAGAACGAGCAAAAATACTTGGATTGAATGCAGCCCGAGTCTTCGGCTTTTCCATCCCTGAAAAATATCAGAACTTTGACGACGTTAAATCTGTTGCCGATGCACAGTAAATTATCTCTGTAGGTTTACATTACATTTTAAGGGACAAGGAAAGAAGGAGTAAAACTAATGTTTAATCCAGCACTAAAAACACCCCTATGCGAAAAATTGGGAATTGACTACCCCGTATTACAGGCGGGAATGGGGTTTGTCGCACGAGGCCCACTCGCAGGCGCAGTTTCCGCCGCAGGCGGACTGGGCACCATAGGTGCCGCAACCATGTCACCAGCTGAACTAAAGGAAGAAATCGCCATAGTCCGAAGTGTAACGGACAAACCTTTCGCAGTTGATTTGCTTTTCGCCAAAGGCGGCGGTGCAGCCAACCAACCTTTTTCAGATGATTTAGGTGCATCTCTTGAAGTAGTTTTCGAAGAGAAGGTTCCTATTTTGGTTAGCGGATTNGGNGACCCNGGTCCNGTNATGGCNCGNTGTCGCGANGCNAACATGACNGTNNTNAGTCTNACNGGCAANACNAAAAATGCNNTNNGNCTNCAANANAGTGGCGTGGATGCCGTCATTGCTCAAGGCTATGATGGCGGCGGCCACACAGGTCGAGTCGGCGGGATGGCTTTATTGCCAGCGGTACTGGACGCTTTAAACATTCCGGTTGTCTATGCCGGTGGCGTGGGTGACGGGCGTGGCCTCGCAGCCACCTTTGTGATGGGTGGGCAGGCGGTTTGGTGCGGCACGCGATTTATTGCCACAGACGAAGCTTGGGGACATGACAATTACAAAAACGCCATCGTTGAAATTGGCGATGAAGGGACTATCCGTACTCGTTGCTTCTCTGGCAAGCCTTGTCGCATGTATGCCAATAGCACAACAACCGCTTGGGAAGATCCCGAGTTACAAGCCACTATAAAACCGTTTCCAAAACAAATGAGAAACGTAGGCAAATGGTTGGGTAAAGACCCCTACATGGCCGGTCGACGAGACGGCGAAGTAGAGATCGGTGCTTGCGCTATGGGCCAAAGTGCAGCGGTGGTTAAATCAGTAAAACCTGCCGGTGATGTGGTACTAGAGATTATGGAAGAAGCCACTAAGGCCCTAGAGCGAGCCTTCGCAAAATAATAAACGGAGGATAAAAGATGGGAAAGCGCGCAGCAGCAATTGTTGGGCAATGTGAATGGGAACCCAAACGTCAGTGGGATAAGCCGATGTTCTCCATGGAGGCATCGGCTCAATTGGCATCGGAAGTCATAGCCGATGCTGGATTCGAAAAGGATGAAATTGACGGTTTAGTGATAAACCCTATTGCCGAGTCGCCGATGTTTGGTCCCTCTGCAATCGCAGAATATCTTGGTATTCAGTCTAACTTTAATGAAGTAGTGGATTTGGGGGGCTCAACTCCCGCAGGTATGGTCTGGCGGGCAGCGGCAGCCATAGAAGTAGGAGCTTGTGAGAGCGTTCTAGTATTGTGTCCGGCGGTACCACCGCCTCGTCCTAATGCTCAGGGGAAAGCAAAAAGGGGGCGAGCACGACTTACCGCTTATCTAGGCGGAGATTCTTGGGGTTCACCACAAGGCCAATTTGAAATACCCTCTGGCCTTGTCGCAGCAACACCTAGTTTTGCCATGATCGCTTCTCGTTATCGCGAACTATACGACGTCCAACCAGAAACTCTAGCCAAGGTAGCAGTGGAGCAGCGTTACAATGCGAATGTTCACCCTACTGCAATTTTTCGAGACAAGCCGATTACCATCGACGATGTTTTGAATTCTCGAATGATTGCCGACCCCATTAGATTACTAGAGTTGGTAATGCCCTGCTTTGGCGGAGGTGCTTTGTTGTTGACCACGGCTGAACGCGCCAAACGCGCTCCTCATCGCCCTGTTTTTGTTAGTGGTCATGGAGAGCATTTAACTCATAAAAGTGTGACCTATATGCCCGACATGTTGGATACACCAACTCGAAAGGCGGCAGACCGCGCATTTAAGTTAGCGGGTGTGAGCAGAAAGGATATTGATATCGCCTCTATTTACGACTGTTTCACCATTACCGTGTTGTTAACAATCGAAGACGCTGGGTTTTGCAAAAAAGGGCAAGGCGGCGCATTTATCGAAGAGCATGATTTACGCTTTAACGGTGACTGGCCCCTGAATACTCACGGTGGTCAACTTGGAATGGGACAAGCCGGTTTGGCAGGTGGGTTATCCCACATCACCGAAGCCGTGTTACAGATACAAAATAGGGCCGACAAGCGACAAGTTAAGGGCGCCAACCTTGCCTATGTCAATGGCACCGGTGGCATGATGGCGGAACAAGTAGCATTAATATTGGAGGGAGCGTAATGGCAAAATTAGCAACAGATGGACGACCACTACCGTCGCCCACACCCACCACACAAGCATTTTTCGATGCCGCTAAGGACCGACGATTAATCCTGCCCCATTGCCCTCGCAAGGGATATTTCTTCTATCCGCGAAGTCACTGTCCTTGTTGTCTGAAGCAAGATTGGGATTGGAAACCTGCCAGTGGGCGGGGCACAGTCTATGCGTTTACCGTTGACCGTATGGGCCATGACCCAAACCTTATGAACTGGGTGCCCTATGTTGTAGCAGCCATAGAACTCGAAGAAGGTCCTCGCATGACCGCCATTATCGTGGATTGTGTACCAGAAGATGTTCGGGTAGGTATGCCAGTGGAAGCATCCTATGAAGATATAGATGATGTGACTATTGTGCGTTTTCGGCTAGCCTAGCACTAGCCTAACTGCGTTACCATTGGGGAATAATACTAGGCTGATCAGCGGCTATGGTTGTTTCCTCATTGGATTCGCTGTTCACCATAGTGGGCATACCCACTTCTGAGTCCGTTAGAGCCGCATCCGTTACACCAGGGGAATCAGAATCGGGCAGTTGCTCACTCTCTTCAGAAGTAATCTCTGTCTCTCCTACACCACCTTCGGCCGAAGCTTCTCCACTCACGACTTCTCCACTCAAAACTTCTTCGCTCAGGTATTCCCCACNCATTTTGTCCTCACCCATTTCTTCCTCACCCATGCTTTTCGCACTCAGAGNTTCCGCATTCGGATCTTCCGCTGCAGGCTCTTCGGCTATCCTGCTTTCGGGCTCAAGACTATCTCCTTTTTCAAGTGCCTCAGCTAAGGCAAGCGACTGATCATAGAAAGACATACTGGTTAGATTTTTCACTTGACTGCCGCTGTTGATGCGTTGTAACAATGACTCCACAAACAAAATATACTCTTCCGCTTTCTTTTCTTTCACCTCAAGAATTTTTTTCACTTCAATTGCCACATGATAAGCGCTCGCTGCTGCATTNTACGCNTCATCACTCACTTGTATTACACCTTCACGATCGCGGTAATTTTTCTTTATAAAAGCNTTAGCCAATTTAAANTTCNTCTCCGCAGNTTTGAAAGTCTTTTCTGCAAGCTCATTAGCATCCGCACCTTTAGCCTTCTTCATCATGGATTCGGCTCNGCTTAAATACTGAATTTTTAGAGTCTCNGCTTCTATTTTNGCNAAATACNTTAAAACTCCCGCCTCNTCCTTAAGNGCCTTANTTAGCATGCCGCCTTCGATCTCTTTTATCAGTCCCCGTAACTTTTTTATTCCTTTGGCATAGGCTTTNGGNATCACTGTGTCAGNACCCAATTTCTCTAAAACCATTTTGTGCTCTANGGATTTCACCAACTGTTGCTCTACCACTACTTGATTCTTATAGGCATTNTTTATCAATAAATCTACCGCAAAGGCAGCAGAAATTACCGCNACTTTATCTTCTGGCGCCGCCATTTTCTTTTTCAATTTTTGNGCTTCTTTTAATTTATTCTTTGCTTTTTTCATATGCAGTGGTGCGTAAAAATGTAAACCATCATCACTGGCTTTTAACACTTTTTTTGCAGCGGCAAGAACCGCTTCCTCGGGAGACACTTCTGTCTGGTGAGCCTGCTTCATTGCTTCTTGATTCAAGGATTCATTATTGGCAACTTGAGTATTGGTACAGGCTGACAAGCTTAAAGCTATACCTAGTAGGAGCAGGGAGGTTTTAATATTCATGGTAAATTGCTATCTCCTGTTTAGACAAATCGGACGATTCACTCTAGTGAAATAAAAACTATTGTCTAAAAGTGTATAAGCCAACATCAGTATCTACAAGATTAAACCTGCGAGGATTGCGAATTCGCTATTAATATCGACTTATTACAAACGGCACTCTATTCTAAAAATACACCACGATTGGAGCCTCATCCCTGGACGGATATTTTATGAAAAAACTACCTCTCCTTTTATTACTCGCCTCCAGCACTACTTTTGCTGGTTCACTTTCCAATACCGATGCCCGCTCCATGGCCATGGGTGACGTGGGCGTTGCAGCCTCTAAGCCGGGAACCGCCGGCTTGTTTAATCCGGCTTTATTGAGCACTTACACGGACGGTGAAAAAATCAGTTTGATTTTTGCGGATTTTGCGGGATCGCTCACTGCGAATCAAGATACCTTCGATAGTGCTGAAGATATAGTGGATGGTGATTTTGGAACACAAATTACCGATGCGGTTGATCTGGTGAATCAACTAGCAGATGGTCCTGTTAACACCGGTACTATAGCCGACTTTGGTAATGCAACGTCGTCCCTCGCAAACATTACTAACAGTTTCAATGAAGCCCTGGGCAATATCAGCGGTGAAGCCCTAACTATGAGCGGAAACATGTTAATAGCGGGCGCAAGGCCCAGCAAAGATCTTGGCATCGGTTTATATTTTAATGTTGGCGGCACAATTGAAACGGGCTTGGACATCGCCCTTTGTGATCAGCAATTATTGACGGATTTTGCAGGAGCAATTGAAGATCTAACAGACCTCAACAATAACATTCTTAACAATCCAGGTGCGGATATCGTTAGCACCTGCGACGGCGTCGATCGCACTCTTATCGACGGATCGACGGGAGATTTACAAGACCCAGACGGCGACCTAAGTTCTGGCTTCATTTTTGCTTTAATTCAACAGACAGAGGTGGGCCTTAGTCTGTCTCGTAAATTTCGTGTGGCTGGACATAACATTGCTTTCGGTATCACGCCTAAATTTATAACCCTTACTAGCCATCTTGTGTCACCAAGCTTACAAGATATTGATGACGAGACCTATGACCTAACGGATGAGTTCAACAATAATGAAAAAGAAGATAGCAACTTTGATATAGATGTTGGGGTAGCAGCTAGTCTACTCCATGATGATTCGCTTAAGGTTGGTATTGTGATCAAGAACCTATTGGCACCCTCATTTGATACGATTTCAACAGCAACCGCTGACATAGATACAACAATACGCGCTGGCATCGCGTGGAGTAAAGCGGGCTTTTCCTTCGGAGCTGATCTGGATTTGGTGGAAAATGACGGTTTTCTCGGTAGCACAAAAAGCCAATTCGCCGCCTTTGGTGGCGAATATAATCTTTTTAATACGCTACGCTTGCGGGGCGGCATACGCTCCAATCTGAGTGAAACAGATGAAACCGCGCTTACCGCTGGAATAGGCTTCAATATCATCGCAGCGCACTGTGACTTCGCCCTGCAATACAGTAATTTGAATTTAGGCTTAGCGTTGCAATTAGGGCTTGAGTTTTAAGGTGGGACAAACGTTCGTTAACAAAACGGTAGAAATCCCTTACTCGGACTAGAATGGTCAGCTCTTGCCCCCTCTAGTCCGACCATGATCATAACATTCAATACCCTTCTTATTACGGCTAATCAGGCATCTTTCACAGACTATTCAATAATAGGCACATATATTGCATACGCAATGAAATCTGCCACAGAAAAAATAAGTAAACACCCTCACTTTAGCGGGCAACCCATCAAGAGTAGCAAGTAGTGAATATAGAGTATAAAGCACAGGGGACACACCGATGAGTCACTTTTTAGACAGGCTGAAGTTTTTCAAGAAAAACCAGGGAGACTTCGCTGATGGCCATGGCACAGTCACCAACGAAGATCGCTCCTGGGAAGATGGATATCGGCAACGCTGGCAGCACGATAAAGTGGTTCGATCGACACATGGTGTAAACTGTACCGGCTCTTGCAGCTGGAAAATCTACGTCAAAAATGGATTGATCACCTGGGAAACCCAGCAAACGGATTACCCCCGAACTCGAGCAGATCTGCCTAACCACGAACCCCGCGGCTGCCCGAGAGGCGCCAGTTATTCCTGGTATATCTACAGTGCAAATCGATTGCGTTATCCCCTAGCGCGGAAAGCATTGTTGAAAATGTGGCGTGATCTTCGTGGCACAATGACACCCACTGAAGCTTGGAAAACCATTGTAGAAGACCCGGTTAGAGCCCATTCTTACAAATCCAAACGCGGCTTAGGCGGGTTTGTCCGCAGCAACTGGGACGAAGTCAACGAGATCATCGCAGCGTCTAACGTCTACACCACAAAAACCTATGGCCCCGATCGCATCTTTGGCTTCTCACCCATTCCAGCTATGTCCATGGTCTCCTATGCGGCAGGCTCTCGCTATTTATCCCTCATTGGCGCTGTGAGTTTAAGTTTCTACGACTGGTACTGTGACTTACCCCCCTCCTCCCCCATGGTTTGGGGCGAGCAAACCGATGTCCCTGAATCCGCGGACTGGTACAACTCAAACTATCTAATCGCCTGGGGTTCCAACGTGCCTCAGACTCGCACCCCCGATGCCCACTTTTTTACCGAAGTGCGTTACAAAGGTGCTAAAACAGTTTCTATAACACCCGACTACGCTGAAGTCTCAAAGCTAACCGACCTTTGGTTGCACCCCAAACAAGGCACAGATGCCGCATTAGCTATGGCATTCGGTCATGTTATCTTAAAGGAGTTTCATCTCGACAACCCCAGCGAATACTTTCTTGATTATGTTAGGAAATACTCTGACATGCCCATGCTGGTGATACTCGAAGACTACAAAGACGGTGGCATGAAGCCCACCCGCTTCCTAAGGGCTTGCGATCTTGATAACGATCTGGGGCAGGACAATAATCCCGATTGGAAAACTGTCGGCTTCGACGAAATTAGTGGCGATCTGGTAGCACCCAACGGTTCAGTGGGATTCCGGTGGGGCGAAAAAGGCAAATGGAATATAGAAGAACGCGACGGCCTAACGGGTAAAGACATCAAGCTGAAATTATCACTCATAAACGGTCCAGAGAATGCCATCGATGTGGCATTTCCCTATTTTGGCGGCATAGAGCATGAATACTTTCCCAACCAAGAAGGCAGTGACGTTCAACATCGACAAGTCCCCTTCACTACTGTTAAAACAGCCCAAGGCGATCTGAAAGTAGCAACAGTCTACGACTTAATGATTGCGAACTATGCCATTGATCGCGGCCTGGGAGGTGCTAACGTCGCCAAAGACTATAACGATACCAGTGCGCCATTTACGCCGGCCTGGCAAGAAAAAATTACCGGCGTAACCCCGAATTATGTCATCCAGGTAGCCCGCGAATTCGCCGATAATGCACACAAAACTAAAGGTAAATCCATGATCATCGTGGGTGCCGGTCTGAACCACTGGTATCACATGGACATGAATTATCGCGGTCTAATCAACATGCTGATTATGTGTGGCTGTAACGGCCAATCCGGCGGCGGTTGGGCTCACTATGTTGGACAAGAAAAACTACGCCCTCAAACCGGCTGGCAACCACTGGCATTTGGATTAGATTGGAGTCGC
This sequence comes from Pseudomonadales bacterium, assembly GCA_016765265.1. Lineage (GTDB taxonomy): Bacteria > Pseudomonadota > Gammaproteobacteria > Pseudomonadales > DC-out160 > DC-out160. Next base: position 24,441 of record JAESQG010000151.1, read on the forward strand.
CCTCCTCGTCAAATGAACGGCACCTCCTTCTTCTACGCACACACCAGCCAATGGCGGCATGAAAAACTCAACGCTAAAGAAGTGTTATCACCCTTAGTCGATCACGACCAATATCCNGAACACATGATTGANTGGAACGTTCGCGCNGAACGNATGGGTTGGNTNCCTTCAGCNCCNCANCTAAANCGCAANCCTTTGCAAATTGCCAGAGAGGCANCCGCCGCNGGTAANGATCCTAANGAGTANCTNCTCGANCAACTCAAAAGCGGCGATGTNCGTTTCGCNTGNGANNCNCCGGACGATCCNAACAATTTCCCACGAGTACTCTTTGTCTGGCGCTCCAACCTATTGGGTTCTAGCGGTANAGGTCATGAGTACTTCTTAAAGTATCTTCTCGGTGCCAAGAACGGTGTAATGAATGACGACCTTGGCAAGATTGGCGGTCCTAAACCCACAGAAGTAGATTGGGTGGATGAGGGCCCCACGGGGAAACTAGATTTGGCTGTCACCCTCGACTTCCGCATGTCCTCAACCTGCATGTATTCCGATATCGTCCTGCCCACCGCAACCTGGTACGAAAAAGACGATCTCAACACCTCCGATATGCACCCCTTTATCCATCCGCTCACAGCCGCTACCGATCCCGCCTGGGAAGCGCGTAGTGATTGGGATATTTATAAAGGCATTGCGAAAGCGTTTTCTGAAGTGGCGGAGGGTGAACTGGGCGTTGAAACTGATATCGTCACTGTCCCATTACTCCATGACACACCAGGTGAGCTTGCACAATCGATTGGTATAAAAGATTGGACCAAAGGCGAGTGTGATCCGATCCCCGGTAAAACTATGNCTACCATCGCGGTAGTAGAACGAGATTATCCTAACATCTATAAAAAATTCACCTCTGTCGGCCCTTTACTAGAGAAATTCGGCAACGGCGGTAAAGGTATTAATTGGAATACCGATGATGAAATCAAACTCTNAGGGGACATCAATCATCGAGTTACGGATGAAGGTGTCAGTGAAGGTCGTCCACAGCTAGAAACTGCAATCGACGCTGCGGAAATGATCCTCACTCTTGCACCCGAAACCTGTGGTAGTGTCGCGGTCAAAGCATGGGAAGCCTTAGAAGAGCGAACCGGACGCGAACATACCCATCTGGCCAAGCCAAAACAAGACGAGAAAATACGCTTCCATGATGTGGTGGCCCAACCAAGAAAAATTATCTCTTCCCCCATCTGGTCCGGTCTCGAAGATGAGCACGTAAGTTATAACGCAAGTTACACCAACGTCCATGAGTTAATNCCCTGGAGAACACTCACTGGNCGGCAGCAATTTTATCTTGATCATACTTGGATGCAGGCNTTTGGCGAACAGATGANGAATTATCGCCCCCCGGTCAACACGAAAAGTGTTAGCCCNATAATGAACACNAAACCCAATGGCAACAAAGAGATTGCACTNAACTGGATCACTCCACACCAAAAATGGGGCATACACAGCACCTACACCGATAACCTTATCATGCAGACNCTGTCTCGAGGTGGACCGATTATTTGGATGTCGGAAGTAGACGCGAAAAAAGTAGATCTTGAAGATAATGATTGGGTAGAGGTGTTCAACGTCAACGGCGCCATCACCTGTCGTGTGGTGGTAAGCCAACGNGTTAACGAAGGCATGACCATGATGTACCACGCTCAAGAGCGTATCCTCAANATCCCCGGATCGGAAACCACCGGNACNCGNGGCGGTCACCACAACTCAGTGACGCGAGTGGTGTTGAAACCCACTCATATGATCGGTGGCTATGCGCAACAATCCTATGGATTCAATTACTACGGTACCGTGGGTTGTAACCGAGATGAATTTGTTGTGGTGCGAAAGATGAATAAAATAGATTGGTTAGATGGCCCCGACGGGGACCAACTACCACAACCCATACCTGAAGAAATATAAGGATACTGATCAATGAAAATTCGTTCTCAAGTGGGTATGGTGCTGAATCTAGACAAATGTATAGGCTGTCACACCTGCTCCATCACCTGTAAAAACGTTTGGACCTCTCGCGAAGGCGTTGAATATGCCTGGTTCAACAATGTGGAAACCAAGCCTGGCATCGGTTACCCAAAAGAATGGGAGAATCAAGACAAATGGAAAGGCGGTTGGCAGCGTCATAAAAACGGATCCATCACACCGAAGATAGGTGGAAAGTTCCGCGTACTCGCCAAGATATTTGCTAACCCCGATCTTCCCATGATCGATGACTATTATGAGCCCTTTGATTTTGACTACGGTCATCTGCAATCTGCACCAGAAAGCAAACACCAACCCATCGCTCGCCCCCGATCACTGATCACAGGAAAGCGCATGGAGAAGATAGAATGGGGCCCCAACTGGGAAGAGATATTAGGCACTGAGTTTGCAAAACGAAGTAAAGATAAGAACTTCGATAATATGCAAAAAGAAATGTATGGCGAGTTCGAAAACACTTTTATGATGTACTTGCCTCGTCTGTGTGAGCACTGTTTGAATCCCACTTGTGTTGCCGCCTGCCCTTCAGGTGCAATTTACAAACGTGAAGAAGACGGGATCGTGCTTATCGATCAGGACAAATGTCGCGGCTGGCGCATGTGCGTTAGCGCCTGTCCTTACAAAAAGATTTATTACAACTGGAAGTCCGGAAAATCAGAAAAATGTATTTTCTGTTATCCACGCATTGAAGTAGGACAACCTACGGTTTGTTCCGAAACCTGCGTAGGGCGTATCCGGTACTTAGGCGTCTTACTTTATGATGCCGACAAGATTAAAGAGGTGGCGAGCACGCCCAATGAACAAGACCTTTACGAGAAACAATGTGAAGTCTTTCTTGATCCCTTTGATCCTAAAGTTATCGCACAGGCTCGCAAAGATGGCGTGCCTGACAATGTCATTGTATCAGCACAACAATCTCCTGTGTATAAAATGGCAATGGATTGGAAAGTAGCGCTGCCACTGCATCCAGAATACCGAACCTTACCGATGGTATGGTATGTGCCCCCGCTTTCGCCTATTCAATCCGCGGCGGACGCAGGAACAGTTGGCCTGAGTGGTATGATCCCTGATGTAGAATCACTACGGATTCCCGTACAGTATCTGGCAAACATGTTAACCGCCGGCGACGAAGCTCCCGTACTACGCGCTCTTAAACGCATGCTTGCGATGCGCGCGTTTTTCCGTTCAGAGAACGTAGATGGCGTTAAAGATTTACAGGTACTTGAAGATAATGGTCTTACGGAAAAGCAAGTTCGCGAAATGTATCGTTATATGGCTATAGCCAATTATGAAGATCGTTTCGTCATTCCAACCGCTCATCGTGAAACTGCATCCGCGTTAGATAGTGCTTACGCTGAGCAGGGCGGATGTGGGTTTAGCTTTGGCAATGGCTGTAGTACCGGCAATGATGACACCAATATGTTTGGCACCAAGAAAACTACCCAGCAAGATGTCATTAAAACCGTTCAGATGTGGGAGTAAGCAATGGATATCTTAAAAGTAGTCTCACACTTAATGAACTATCCTACCCAGGACATGATCGACAATGCCGATGAACTGCGCGAAGTTATCGCAAGTGCTAGGGAAATTCCACCTGCCAGTCGCCAACAGATAACAGATTTGTTGAACACCCTTTGCGACCGAGACTTGATGGATGTTCAAGAAGAATTCGGCAACTTATTTGATCGTGGCCGATCACTGTCATTGCTACTGTTTGAACACGTACACGGAGAATCTCGCGATCGCGGCCAGGCCATGGTGAATCTAATGAAAGTCTATAGTGAGAACGGATTTCATATTTCGGTTCGCGAACTGCCTGACTATATTCCGCTATACCTTGAGTACCTGGGACAGCGCCCGGACCTGGAAGCACGAGAATGGTTAGCCGATGTAGCCCCGATACTCGCTAATATTAGCGCTCGTCTAACGGAGAGAAAGTCACTCTACCACTGCCTTTTTGACGCCCTGCTAATTATATCTGGCGCAAACTTAGATATTGCCGACATACAGACAACCGTTGCCAAAGAACCGGTTGATCATAGTCTGGAAGCTCTTGATAAAATCTGGGAAGAAGAAGCGGTCACCTTCGGTGGTGATGCGGTAAGTGGTGGCTGTCCAACCACAAATAAACCTGCGGGCAAGCAACAAGTACAACCCTCCGTAAAATGGGTTGACGCAGCTGCCTCCTCACAAGCAAAACAAAACACCCCCCGTGTGCTTTAACTTTAACGGGTGTAGCGACCATGTGGATGTAGAGACAATATGGGTATAGAGACAATGATAGATACAAAAGTGAATGGAGATAAAAATGTCTTTTCTAAATGAGCTACTTTTTGGATTGTATCCCTATGTAGCAGCCGTCATTATAATACTCGGCAGCTGGATACGCTTCGATCGAGATCAATACTCGTGGAAAACCGGCTCCTCGCAAATGCTCAGCGATAAAGGGATAAGTATTGGTAGTAACCTGTTTCATATAGGTATCATTTTTATCCTCTGTGGACATGTGGTGGGCCTTTTGACCCCTCCGGCTATTTATCATCATTTCATCACAGCGGAAAACAAAAATCTGTTTGCAATGGTCAGCGGCGGTTTTTTTGGAATACTGTGTTTTATCGGATTGACCATATTGATCATACGACGATTTACAGACCCACGAGTGAAAGCGACCAGCAGCACTTCAGACAACGTTATTCTGCTACTCCTTTACGCTCAATTAATCCTTGGACTCTCTACCATTGTTGCCTCCACTCAGCATCTCGATGGATCAGTGATGATTAAACTGGCCACCTGGGCCCAAAGTATTGTCACCTTCCAACCCAGCGTGGCAGCTGAAGCTATCGCTACTGTTGGACTGGTTTACAAACTTCATGTGTTCTTAGGGCTCTCTATCCTATTGGTATTTCCCTTCACCCGCTTGGTTCATATTATTAGTGCACCGGTTTGGTATTTGGGCCGTACATATCAAATTGTCCGACAGAAGTAGACACCGAGGTTTAAACAAATGACGAATCAAATCAAGATAACCACTAATGCAGCACCTTCATCCGATATCTTTGTTAACGACATTGAAATCATGGAACGTGATATCGGAAGTGAAATGCAACACCATCCAGCAGGCTCAATGGAAGAGTCGCGATTTTCCGCGACACAAGCATTAGTGGTCAGAGAGTTACTTCTTCAAAAAGCAAAAACACTGGGCTTACATGAAAATGTAGAGTCCATAGATGTAGAGTCCATAGATGATGAATCAGAAGAGGAAGCACTAATTCGTCTCCTCATAGAGCAGGAAGTAGAATACCCCTCAGCCAGCGAGGAAAACTGCCAACGCTATTTTGAAAGCAATAAAGAGCGTTTTAGGACTACAGCATTGCTAGAGGTCAGTCATATTCTCATCGCCGCCGCTCCAGATGATGCAGATGAAAGAGGAAACGCAAAAAAGCTGGCTGTGGCAGTGATTGAAAAGTTAACGCAGAGTCCGCGTAGCTTCGCCCGTCTCGCCAAAGAACACTCCTCCTGCCCCTCTGCTAAAGTAGACGGGAGCTTAGGTCAACTGAGCAAAGGGCAAACCGTACCAGAGTTTGAAAAAGTTTTATTTTCTACT
>JAESQG010000152.1 GCA_016765265.1 Pseudomonadales bacterium
AGGTCAAGTCGTTAGATTTATCGGTGCTTAAAGACTGCTGTACGCTTTTCTCTAAAAGCATTAACGCCCTCTTTAGCATCTTCGCTTTTACCGGCTTTAATAACATTCTCCCGCTCCGCATTGAGCCCCTCTTCAGTGATTTGCATCCCCGCAACGGCGACACTTTCCCGAATCGCGTTGACGGCCACCTGGCTGAACTGCGTTATCGTGCTGAGATATTCCTTTGCCTGCTCCAGCAACGGCGTATCTCCGGTTGCGACACGATTGATCAAGCCCATTTGATAAGCTTCATCCACCGGAACAGAACGGCCGGTTACCAACATGTCTAAAGCCCGTGAAGGCCCTACTACTGCTGGCAAAAATTGAGTACCTGCATAAGCCGGTATCAGCCCCAACTTAACTTCAGGTAATGCAAACTGGGCGTGTTGAGCAGAAATCCGAAACACACAAGCAAGCGCAAGCTCTAACCCGCCACCAAAGGCCAAGCCATTAATAGCAGCAATGCTGATAAAGGGTGCTTTGTTAAGTCTCACAAATAAGTCCCGCGCGCGATTAGTTTTAGCGTCAGACTGTTCCCTAGACATAGTCTGCACTTCAAACAAATCAGTACCTGCACAAAAAGCGCGATCACCTTCCCCTATCACTATTAATCCTCGCCCACCGCTTTCCTTTTCTAGGGTTTCAACACAACTCGTCAGCCCATCCAATATGTCTGCAGTAATCGCATTAAGCCGTTTTTGACGGGTGATTCTAAAAACAATACAGCCCTCTTGGTCTTCTATCGTATAAGTTGATTCAGTCAAAATAATGTCCCTCAAAAGTGGTTGGTAGTACAAATGAATGTACAAATGAATATACAGGTGAATGTATAGTTGAAATTCAGTTCGGTCTTTTTGCAACTGACTCTGACAATGGAAAGACCGGCAAACGCAGTTTTCTTAAATTGGAGCAGTTTTGTTAAATTGGAGCAGTTTTGTTAAATTGGAATAGAATAACCTAAGCTATTCATCCATGGCGAGTGTAATCGGTTACAATATAGCTGCACCTTATATCAAGGCAAAGAATATTCAACTTCGGCAGCCTATATAACACACAACCTCAGGAAATAAATATGAGCAGCAATCAAGACTGGATGAAGCGGGACCTTAAGGTGCTATGGCATCCGTGCTCTCAAATGAAAGATCATGAATCACTACCATTGATCCCCATTAAACGGGGCAAAGGAGTGTATCTGGAAGACTTCGATGGCAATCAATATATTGATGCCGTGAGTTCTTGGTGGGTTAATCTTTTTGGACACTGTAACCCACGCATTAATAATGCTATTAAGCAACAGATTGATACACTGGAGCATGTCATCTTGGGCGGCTTTAGCCATGAAGCCGTTATCAGATTGTCGGAGAAATTAGTTGAGATTACTCCTTCAGGTTTATCAAAGTGCTTTTATGCGGACAATGGCTCCTCCGCCGTTGAGGTCGCCTTGAAAATGAGTTTTCATTATTGGTTAAACACGGGAAAACCAAAAAAACGCAAATTTATTAATATCAGTAATAGTTATCATGGTGAAACACTGGCTGCACTGGCGGTGGGTGACGTCGCTTTGTATAAAGAAATTTATGAACCCTTATTGATGCAGCCCATCACCGTCCCCAGTCCAGATTGCTATAACCGAGAAGAAGGTGAAAGTTGGGAAGCCTACTCATTAAGACAATTTGAAAAAATGGACGCCGCGCTGCAAGAACATGCTGACGAGGTAGCTGCNGTAATCGTGGAACCATTAATTCAGTGCGCTGGCAATATGCGCATGTACCATCCTATTTATTTGACTCGACTACGGGAAGCTTGTGATAAGTATAACGTCCATCTTATCGCTGACGAAATTGCTGTTGGATTCGGTCGAACCGGAACGCTTTTCGCTTGTGAACAAGCCAATATCAGTCCCGATTTTATGTGCTTGTCCAAAGGATTGAGCGGCGGCTATTTGCCTATTTCGGTGGTCGTCACTCACGACAGTATTTACGATGGATTCTATGATGACTATGAGACACTGCGTGCGTTCTTGCACTCCCACAGTTTTACCGGAAACCCTATTGGCTGTGCCGCTGCTCTAGCGACTCTTGATATTTTTGAATCAGACAACGTGATTGAAAAAAATAAAGCCTTGTCTCAAACCATGACTGATGCCTGCAGTCGGTTTATAGATCACCCCCATGTAAGCGAAGTACGACAACATGGGATGGTCTTGGCCATCGAGATGATTAAGGATAAGAAAAATAAAATTGAATACGACTGGAAGGAACGTCGCGGCTTGCGAGTTTATGAGTACGCACTCAGTAAAGGTGCGCTGTTGCGACCTCTGAGTAACGTGACCTACTTTATGCCGCCTTATATTATTAATGAAGAGCAGATTTATAAACTTGCAGATATTGCTTGGGAAGGAATAAATCTNGCCACTCAATAATCCTAAAAAACGCAAAAAAAATAAACCGNCATAGCTGAGGAACTAAAATTTGCGTACTCCTCGTATTTATCAAGACTGCACTTTAGTCAACAATGGAAACATTGAACTTTCTCAATCCGCCAGNAAACATATTGGCAAAGTGCTGCGAATGCAAGCTAATGAATCTATCGAACTATTTGACGGTAGAGGACAAGCAGTAACTGCACGGATTAATAATGCCGGCGAGAAAACCCCCATTGTCGTAACGGTATCNGAGATACTGCCACGTTCTCCTCAGCCCAAGATACTTACCCATTTAGGGCAAGTATTATCAAAGGGCGATCGTATGGACTACGCGATACANAAAGCCGTTGAATTAGGNGTAAGCGAAATAACGCCACTATTCAGTGAACGATGCGATGTTAAACTCAATAAAGAAAGAGCATTAAAGAAGTGGCAGAATTGGAAAAATATCGCTATCAGCGCCTGCGAGCAATGTTTACAAAATTATTTACCCATCATCAACCCTCCAATTTCACTCGCTAGCTGGTCGGAACAATTACGGGCTGAGTTGAGATGCACTTTTCATACAAAAGACGCCAAATCATTTTCTACGATAGCCCAAGCTAATCCCAGCCCTAACACAATAGCCATAGTAGTAGGGCCGGAGGGAGGGCTGTCAGAGAACGAAGTGGACGCCTTGCGAGCTAAGAATTTTGTAACAGTAAGTATGGGGCCGCGAGTCCTCAGAACTGAAACGGCACCTGTGGTGGCTCTAAGCTTGATACAGCAGGTATGGGGGGATTTGCAGTAAACTCACAGACACAATTCAACTAAGATTTATCTTCCAAGAATTTTCTCTTCAATAAAATCTAAATCGAGTATCACAGCCTGCTCGCCACTCACCTGAATATACATGCTTTCGGCAGGCCCTGTTTTTTTATCTTCTTTACCAATTTCTTGATCCAATACGCGAATCAATCGAGGTATACCTGCCACCACAAAAGCGTAAAACGGTAGCTCTTCGTGATCACCAACTCCGTTTATCACTACGATACGAGCAGTCTCTCCTATATCCTGAATTTTTCTCCCATTGAGCGCATCAACAGAGAGGAGAGGGATGCCTATGCTGCGCCACTCAATGGTACCGATATGCCAATCTGGCGTGGCGTAATCTTCCGTTGCTTCTATAAACGGTATAATTTCAGCAACGGCTACATTTGGCAGCAGCAACGGTCGATCAAGCATGGGAATTAGTAAGCTTGANACTTCAGTTGGTAANTTGGTTGAACTCTCCTTAATGGCTTCTATCATATCAATGTCCTGTTTTAATCAAATACCCGTATGAATTAANGTCCTGAATGAATTACTGCCCGCAGGTTTCCCGTTGTCTCCGCTCTTGTCGAATACGCTCAACCAGCTGGAATGCTAGTGCTTGAGGTGTTCCATTAAAACTAATGCAACCGGTATCTCGGATTGAATCGGGTTGACTGCTATTGGCACAAGAATCCGCAGATTGTGCCCACACTACACCCCCTAGATTCTGCATCTGCGGACCGGCAACTGATCCGTCATCACCCATCCCACTAAATATGATCGCACCACTTTTCTCACCAAATACGCTAACCACACTTAACATCACTTGATCAATAGAGGGAGCGTAGGGACCATTCCAGAGTTCATCCGTTACTACAATTTCGCCCTCTTGAGTAAACTGAATAACAAAAGAGACCGGTACGATAACGACATCACCAGCGCTAAGGTACTGATGATTCTCCGCCACGCTAACATTAAAACTATTATGCCTTCCCAGTACCTGAGCTAATACTTCCTGAAAACCCGAGTCAATATGCTGTGCCAATACAAACGCAATAGGCAGCCCGCGAGGCAACTGATCTAAAAATAATTTAACTGATGCCGGGCCACCCAATGAGGCCCCTAACACCCATATTTGATCTGGCACTTCACCCTTCGCCCTACTGGAAAAAACCTTCGGTGTAGTTTTTACTGTAGAATTCTTAACTATTGGTTCTTTCGATATTAGTTCTTTGGATATTAGTTCTTTGGATTTCGGGTCATTGACAATAGGATTCGTCACTATAGAATCCTTAGTTGAAACCTTAGTTGAAACCTCTGTCGCCTCTTCAGATAATTCGCTATCTTGTATTATATCTACGACATCAACTTGCTGAGCTGTACACGAAGACCGGCAAACAATATCATTCAGTTTGGTAAATATACGACGCTGCCAACGCGGAAACTGAAGACTGGTTTGAGCGGGAGCCTGCCCATCTCCAAAAAATATCGGTGCACGAACGTGTTCGAGTAACTCGTCTACCATATCCGCCCATTGATCTTGATCTTCCAACTCTACTAACCAAACATCCAGCGTATCACTTCTCACTAACCCGAAATCAATACAGTCCGGTGCGGTATTGACCACCACTTCATATCCCTCGGACTCAATTGCATGTGACACTATATGTCGCAAAAACGAGGTGTCTGCAATGATCCCAACCCTCGGCTTACGTTGGTTAGGCATGTTCTCCCAGCAACCCCTCAATACCCCTTAGCAACTCAGTTTCCTGAAACGGTTTACCCATATATTGATTCACTCCAATCCCCAGTGCTCGATCCCTGTGTTTCTCACCTGTTCTCGAAGTAATCATAATAATCGGTAATTTTTTCAATCGCTCATCGTGACGCACCAAGGTTGCCACTTCAAATCCATCCATACGAGGCATTTCAATATCCAACAGCATTAAATCAGGTGTTTTATCTTGTAATTGCGTCATTGCATCAACGCCATCTTTAGCCGTCATAACCTGCATGCCATTTCGTTCNANCAAACGAGTGGTNACTTTCCTAACCGTTACCGAATCATCCACTACCATGATAGTAGGCATGACAACCTCTTCGGCATCGGATAGTTTCTCGCGCTCGGCCATTGCATCAAGAATACGTTGTTGCGTTTGACCCGCAACATCAGCGCGAATCAATGCCATCAAGTCAAGAATGATAACAACACTACCATCGCCCAGAATAGTCGCTCCCGACAATCCGCTCACTGTACTCAATTGACGACCCACAGTCTTAACAACAATCTCTCTAGACCCTACCAATGAATCTACCTGCAAAGCCACGGAGTGTTCTGTACCGCGTGCTAACAAAACAGGAATCGGTCGAGTGTGGCCAATGAGATTGGGTTTTTCAACGCCGTGTACAAATGCGCCTAGGTAGCGCATACGATAAGATTGCCCTGCATATTCGAACATGAGGGTATCATCTTCATAGTAGGTTTCGAGCTCGTATGGATTAACNCGCACAATACCTTCTATATGAGTGAGTGGTATGGCATAGGTATCATTNACCACCTTAACCATTAAGGCTCTATTCACCGCCACAGTAAAGGGCAAGCGCACCGTAAACTGGGAACCTACATNGGGNGCGGAATGTATTTTAACTGTGCCTCCCAGCTGTTTANTTTCACTATTCACCACATCCATACCGACACCACGGCCAGAGAGCTGCGTCACTTTTTCTGCTGTACTAAAACCGGCTCGGAAGATAAATTGCATTACTTCGTTATCTGTCAGATTGGCGNTNTTCTCCATTACCCCATTTGCTACAGCTTGCTTCCTAATATCTTCTATATTAATGCCACGACCATCGTCNGACAGGCGCAATACCACTTCTCCGCCNTCTCGGGTCAGGTGCAAAGTAACCCGCCCCGCTGCGGGTTTGTCAGTCTTGGCTCGCTCTTCTGGTGTTTCTATACCGTGGTCCACCGCATTACGCAGCATATGCTCTAAAGGCGCAACCATNCGCTCCAGCACAGTACGGTCCATTTCGCCTTCAGCGTTAATGACTTCCAATTCGACATTCTTACCCACTTCGCTCGCCACTTGACGCACGATACGTCGCAATCTCGGAATCAAACGAGAGAATGGCACCATCCGCGTGCGCATCAAACCTTCTTGTAATTCAGTATTGACTCGAGACTGTTGTAATAGAATGGTTTCTGTATCCCGGGTTTTATCTGTTAGCGTTTCTTTAAGATCCACAAGGTCAAAAACAGACTCACTTAGGGAGCGAGACAATTGGTTTAGTACAGAGTAGCGATCCATTTCCAGCGGATCAAAANCGTCATTTGTATCGCTGTCTTGTACATGGNGAGCTAATATTGTGGCTTCTGTCTCAATATCAAGACGTCTTAATTGTTCACGCACACGATCAATAGTGACCTGAATCTCTTCGATAATATGGCCAAAGTCACTCACCTCTTGCTCCACCCGACCCCGCATAATACTGGTCTCTCCCGCCAGGTTAACCAGNTCCTCTAACAGCTCAGTAGAGACCTTGACCATTTCCTGGGGGGCACGGCGTGCGACNGCTGCATTACCNTCGGTAGGCATGGGTTGCGGCGCGAAATCCTTTTGGAAATTCTCCGCCGACACCTCGGTCGGCTCGGCTGCTGCCCCAGGTAAAGTCCGAGACAGCGTATCCGGCAGTGGGATTTTGCCACTTTCTATTGGAACAACATTGTCACGTTCCACTGTATCGTTTTCAGAATCTACCTCTGTATCGCTGACCAATTCGGACAGGTCGCCCATACTTTCCACTTTAATGCGGATACGCTCCACTAATCCTGCTACTTCATCATTTTTTTCATGGACTAGTTTAAAAAAAGCACCGTCCACAGGACTACGATCTTCTTGAGCGATAACTAAGAATGTTTCAAATTCGTGGCTTAAGTCTCCTAATTGAGTCAAGCCGGTGAGGCGGGCTCCTCCCTTCAATGTATGCAACAGNCGTTGTAATTCATTTTGATGTTCTTTGCTCTGCGGCTCGCCAATCCACGCCTGAATACTGAGATCCAATCCTTCNGTAAGTTCATCAGCTTCTTCAAGAAATATTTCTAAAATCTCCGGATCAATNTCATCGCTATTCAGTACTATATCTTCCACAGAAGCTACTTTACTTATAGGCGTTGGCTGCTTTGATTCAACTTCTTTCACCGCTGGGGTGACATCAATTGGAGCAACAAATTCACTTGGGTTTTCAATAAACTTTCTAATTTCGGCTATCAATTCGTTAGCAGCTTCGCAGTTCATATCGACCTGCAATCCTTCTAGCATATCCGAAAGTTTATCGTGACTTCTTTCAAGTAGGCTAAACAATGGTTTACTCGGAGAAAAACGACTATCGCACAGGCCTTCGTAAATAAACTCAAGCTGATGGGCAAGATCACCAATTTCGGCGATTTCAGCCATCCTTGCACCGCCTTTGAGGGTATGCAGATCCCGTTGCAACTCTTCCACTTCGAGTAGATTGTTTGGATCCTCTATCCAACGTTGCAATGCCATCGCAGTATTTTCAGTAATATCATTCGCTTCTTCTAAAAATATTTGGACTAATTCAGGATCTTGTTCATCGTCTTCATCTGTTAGGAGTCCTGAAACTGCAAACTCCGTTGTTCTAGGTGCTTCATCCCTGGATTCCTCTTGCACGTCACTCGCATCGAAGGCATCTTCCTCAAATTCGGTTTCGATGTTGGCATCCAAGCATCCTTTCAAGGCTAAAATAATCCGATTAGGTGATTCGACACTCTGTCCTGTAGCCAAATTATCCATCATACCAAGGAGTTCCTCGTGGGCCTCCTGAGCAATTTCGAAAAACTCATTATTAGGTTTAAACAAACCATCAGTAACCGAGTTGTAACATTCTTCTAGAGCTAGGCTAAGAGACTCCACCTCAGACAATTGTGCCGTCTTGGCACTACGAGCCAACATACTTAATTCCCGATGCAAGCCATCCAACTCATCTCCTGGCACTGGGTTGTTTTGCCAGTGCGTCAGTATATCTGTCGCATCAATGATAAGATCCAAGCCTTCAGCCAAGAAAATAGAAATTAGACGCGAGTCTGTCGACGATTGATCTCCTGCTACATGCTNACCGGTAACAGAAGNCTCGACATTTTCCCCTATAAGTCTTTCAACGTCTTTAATATATTCTTCCACACCGGCTATTTCAGGGTTAATGGTTACGCTCAACTCTTCCAACCCTTTCTNGATTAACGCAACACCTCTTCCCAAGCAGTCGAGAAATCGAGNATCTACAACCAATCCTCTGCCATGAATAATTTTCACCATTCTCTCAGTAGGAGTCGCAATTTTTACTAGCGCATTAATCCCAGCCATATGCGCACTTCCTTTCAAAGTATGCATGGCCCGTAATACACTATTGGTAATCAATTCTTCTTTATTTTTTGCGCTAACCAGGAAGCCATCAATGACTTCCAAATGCGTTGCCGCTTCATTGCTAAATATTTCTATGAGTACTGGATCGAAATCCTCTTCGTCAACAGCGATTACGGCACTATCACTAAGCTCCAGTATATCTTCTACCTCTGAAACCTCATCAGCAGCTTTAACGGACTCTATAGTGGCCGCTCCGTTAGCTGCGGCAATAACATCCTCTAGGCTACCCACCGCCGCTCCCCTAGCAAGGGTATTCGCATACTCTTCTAGCGGCTCTATCATTAGAGTGGGAATAGTTTTATTTTGAAAATGATCCACCAAGCCAGGTAACTCATCNACTACGNCTCTAACAATGCCAATCGTNTCAGCGGAAGTAGTAATAGTATTATCGATTANTCGATTAAGCATATCTTCAATAGACCAAGAGAGCTCTGCAACCACGCCTGCCCCGACCATTCTTCCGCTACCCTTTAAGGTATGAAATGCCCGCCTAATTTCGCTCAAAGACTCTTCATTATCCGGACTCATCTCCCAGCTAGAGAAGAATTTATTGATAGTCTCTAATACTTCGGTAGCCTCTTCTATAAATATTTCAATAATCTCATCATCGATAAGATCGTCTTCTTCCTCTTCTTCCTGGGTCCCAACAGCTTCGACTATTTCTAGAGGTTGAACTATTTTTTCTTCTTTTATCAATTCGCTATTTTGTAGGGATTCCAACTCTTCCCCATCCGCTAGCAGTTCTTTTTCTAAGTTTTCCAATTCATCAAATTGAGAGTCCTCCTCGGAAAAATCATATTCTTCAAAGTTGACTTCTTCCTGCTCCGTCTCTAACGCTTGTGTATCGAAACTCATTTCTTCACTGCTAAATGACTCGGCTTCAGAAGTGATATCTTCTTCTTTATTAGACACCGATTCATCTAGTATGGGAACGTCACCGCCATCCGCCTCAATACTATCTACTGGATAACCCAACTCACGAACAGAATCCTCGGCTATTTCAAGAATTTCAAGATTTTGACTTCCCTCGTCCGCTAGTCTTTCTAGAAAATATTCAATGCTGGTAATGGCATCAGCAAAAGTATCCAATTCTTGCCAATCAGGAGCGCCCTCTACTACGGTTAACTGCTCCGTTACATAGCGAACACAGCAGTCAACTAAAGCCGCAGGTCGTCGCAGCGGCACCATATTCAACCCGCCTCGCACGTTGGTCAGCAACTCTGGCAATAACTCTAAGTGGCTGACATCCCATTTAGAGTTGATGTAATCAATAACCATTTCTTTGGCATTCTCTAAATCTGCTCGACACTCTCGCAAAACCGCCTCTTTTGCTTTACCCACCTGTTCAGGTGATATCAGCCGCTCCTTACCGTCTTCACCGCTTTCAAAGTTATCACTCACTATGCCGTTTAGCGTCGACTCAACATATAATAACGCCCCGGCTACATCCATTAATGTGGTATCACCTTGTTGCAAGTCACTTTCACTAATATTTTCAATAACATCGATTTGTTCCTGCAACACTCGACGCGGTATCCCTAATCCTAATACCGCCAGGGTATCCGTGACTTGTTTTAGTTTCGGCGTCAAGCTCATCAATTCATCTATATCTTTATTTTCACCGCGTACAAATAGATCTAAGGTTTCTTTAAAAATATTAAGTTCTTCGGTCAACGCTTCAACCACAGATGACATCGCCCCCTTGTCGGGTCCCGTCATCGCTTGCCGTTCTCGATCTACCAACTCATCGCCCGGCAGTGCTTCATCTAATTTATAAGCCTCTTTTACCGCCCTAACTCGAGGACTATTCGACTCACTTTTTGCTACATAATATAATAGGTTTTTCAGCAGGTCTGCGGGTACAGGTAGTGTCAGATCAATGACTTCTTGATCTGCAATCTGTTTAATTTGTCGGTCAATCATGCCCAATAACATTTTGACTGACGTGCCAGAATTGATGGAGTCATCGGTNACACCTTCAATAACGGCTCCTGCAACCCACCACAATTGTCTAATCGGGTTATTCCCGGACAAACGCTCGAGTCTAGCCAGTGCTTTGGCAATATATTCAAGATTGGCTNCTAGATCTTGGTTTCGAATCAATCCAACTAGCGCGAATTGATAGAGCTGGCGAATTTTCCTTAACAGCACATCCACATCAGGGATATCGTCATTCGGTGCTTCTTTTGAGCCCGCCTCATGGCCACCATCCAGATCCGGCTTAAAGAGCGCGGTTTCAGAGAGAAGACTTTCACCTCGCACGGCGCGTATGTCATTTAATAAAGGCAGCACAACGATAGGCATATCACGTCGGCCCGCCTTCACTCGATCAAGATAAGCCGGCAATTGCAGTATCGCTTGCATCAACAGCTCTAACGCTTCTTGATTACGGGATACAGACCCGCTCAATAAGGCTTGAGCAAGTTTCTCCATCTCTTCTGCTAATAAGGCTGCGCCGTAGAATTCGACTATCTGCAAGGTGCCATAGACTTGATGTAAGTAGGTGAGACAAAATCGCATCCTAGTGGAATCTTCTGGATTTTCAACATACGCTTCCAGGGAATTTTGCGCTTGCTTCAGGGTCTCTTCTATCTCGCCTTTAACCCAATCCAGGGCTAAATAATCATGCTTATCGCCCATACTATCTCCCTACCTCATCATTTAATACGGGTATAGGCTAAAGTGTTTTCATAGGGCATCCGAGCTATTTTTGGATGCTCCCAATCAATGACCTCACCTAAACCAAGCACTAACAGGCCACCCACTTTCAATCGCTCTGTTAACGCATTCACTATGTCTTTTTTTCGCCATCGCTTAAAATAGATCAGCAGATTTTGACAAAAAATAATATCCAAATCTTGAAACGGGACGGCACTCAGCTCCAATACATTAATTCGAGCAAAGCAAACCCTTTCTCTCAATTGGGGAATCACTTGATAACGTTGTTCGCCCACTTTTTGAAAATATTTTTCCCGCATGATGGGCTCAACATGATCAAGTTTGCGCTCATTATAAACGCCTTCTCTCGCCTTGCTTAAAGCGGGTAAACTAATATCGGTTGCCGTAATCCCAAAGCGGGCTCGTTGTATATTGTCTTTAGGGGCCGACAGTAATTCATCTAGCAACATGGCAAGGGAGTATGGCTCTTCTCCCGTGGAGCAACCGACGCTCCAAATCTCGAGAGTACGATTCTCTTTCTCGGACCATTTATCGCTGCAATACTCTCTCACCAGATTAAATGAGCTTAGGTGGCGGAAAAAACTTGTTTCCTGCACAGTGAGGTGATCAACGAGTGCCGCCCACTCTACCTGCCAAGCAACTCCAGCAACAAGTTGCTCATAATATTCGTCGTAGCACTCACAGCCCACTTCTCTCATCCGCATGCACAAACTAGTTTCGAGAAACCGCTTACGTTGTGCTGTTAACCGCATGCCTGTACGGTCCTCTAGCAATGCTCGCCAGAGATGGAATTGTTCTTCATCCATCTCTGGCGTATCATTTAAAGTCCATCCCGCTACAGACACCCGCATGCACCTTTAAAATTCTATTACAAACCAGCCTAACATCCAAATTGGTTAAGCGGCTTCTGCAGCCTCTGGCTCTATCAACTCGGGTAACTTGAAGCCCGCTACCGAATTACGCATCTGTACGGCCAATTCAGCTAAGTTACCAATTGAGGTGGCAGTAGCCGTTGTACCAGCAGATGTTTGCGAGGTGATTTCTTGGATTACGTTCATCGTATTCGAAATGTGGCCCGCCGATGCGGCTTGTTGTCGTGCTGCGTTGGAGATGTTTTGTATCAAGTCGGCGAGGTTGGCGGATACATTCTCGATCTCCTCCAGTGCCACACCCGCGTCTTGTGCCAAACGCGCTCCGCGCACCACCTCTGAAGTGGTTTGCTCCATAGAGATAACCGCTTCGTTAGTGTCCGTTTGAATTGTTTTAACCAGCGCTTCAATTTGTTTCGTTGCCGCTGATGCTCTCTCTGCCAGTCGCTGTACTTCGTCCGCAACAACCGCGAAACCACGACCCGCCTCACCTGCCATCGATGCTTGTATCGCCGCGTTCAATGCGAGGATGTTTGTTTGGTCGGCGATATCATTGATCAGTGATACGATATCTCCGATCTCCTGTGAGGACTCACCAAGCCGTTTGATTCGTTTGGATGTCTCTTGAATCTGCTCTCGGATAGTATCCATGCCGTGGATGGTATTTTGCACCACTTCAGCACCTTTATTAGCAATTGATACTGATCTCTCTGCAACCGCCGCTGATTCTGAGGCGTTTGCCGATACTTGGTCGATTGATACTGCCATTTCATTTACGGCCGCCGAAGCACCTGCTATCTCTTGGGCTTGATGCTCTGACGCTTCCGCTAGATGCATCGCGGTGGCTTGCGTTTCTTGCGCTGCCGCAGATACTTGAACCGCCGTTTCATTGATGGTGGATACCAAGCTACGCAGTTGGTCAATCGTAAAGTTGATGGAGTCCGCTATCGCCCCGGTGAAATCCTCTGAAACCGTTGTTTGTATCGTCAAGTCACCGTCGGCCAAGTCGCCCAACTCATCAAGTAAACGCAAAATCGCTTCTTGGTTTTGTTGGTTTTGATATTCTTCTTCGCGACGTACGTTTTCCTCGTACTCCAACCGTGCTTTTTGTTGCCGAAACGCTTCCCAACCAATCAAGAACAGGAATATTAACGCTATGCCAGTGAACACCAAGCTGACTTCCTTGGTATAAATTCCTCCGCCAAACTCAGAAAACTTTTTCGATAGGTCCGTCGCTGAATTAAGCAGAATTTGCGAATCATTAAAGATATCAATCGCGCCTGCTTTAACTTGAAATAATTCGGGAGATGTTTCAAGAATTTCATCAACACTTTCATTCACCTCTAAAAAAAGATCGGAAATTTCTGCCAAACTACCAATTGCATCTGCATCACGAACGCGGCTGATATTCATCGCCGCATCTCCTTCTATCATACCATTCAGTACACGACCAAAACGGGCAGCATCCTGACCAAAACTCTCTGCCGCCATAACCGCTGCTTCACCACCTTCCAACACTCTGTTAACACTTCTTACAATACGTTCTGCAAGTAAGGATTGCCTTTCAGCCACCGCTACTTGTTCGGCCGGCGCTCCGTTTTCTAATAGTATCTGTACAACGAGGTCGTACTCCTCTTGCAGCTGTGGAATGGTTTCACTCAGCGCCTGCGCAACGTCGTGTAAATTGATTACAGTTTCTTGTCCGCCCAAAATAACATCGGCATTATTACTCACCTTAACCCACACATTATCGAGATTCTTCATCTCCACCGAGGCTTCCTGAACGATATCAAGATCAGGATCTAGCCCCTCATCAATGCTTCCGTTCTTTACTTTATCCCAGCGCAGTTGAAATTCAAATTTCGAGTCCTCCAACAAAGCAAACGCCGCGTCGTTTCCGTTGGCTGCCTCTGTAGAGTTTTTCGCAATACCCTGAGAAAGCACCCTTAACTCCGACGAGTGTGCCAAATATTTAGTTGCCAAGTCAGCGTTATTACTCGCCTGATAGAAAACGAATATCGCGGCAACGATAAAGACGACCACTCCTATACCAAATAACGGTGTACGATTCGATTGACTCGTTGAGACTATCTGTTCTGTTTGTGTCGTCATAAGAGGGCTCCTACGCCACCATTCAATATTTTTGTTTCTTGCGCTTTCCTATTTTCATAAGCCAGCATCTGTTAAAACAAGCCTGTATTTTTTCTGTCTTTTAAATTCCGTTTCATAATCTTTCCCAACGATACGTCAAGGCTCCCCTCAACGCATGCTGCTTTGTCGCGCCGCAGTAGGCATATTCTCATGTAAACGAATGACGAGAGCCTTCTCCATTTGCTACGAAGCTACATCCATAAACTTGGGATCATTGGCCAGCCTAAAAAAGCTAAAAACAATCCACGTTTCTCCATCCTTTTTATAACCACCTGAAACGTAAGGTAGCTCTGCATCAACTAATCCGGTTACATCTTTAGTGTAGCTATCCACGGGAAAATGCTGCATTCCTAACACTTCATCGACAATTAAACCGCTATAGACTTCACCATGGTCAACGACCAACAGTCGGCGATTTTTTATATGCTTAACCGTCATCTTAAAAAAGGAAATCAAATCCAGAACCGGCAACAATCTGCCACGAACATTAGCAACACCCTTTACCCAAGTTTGTACACCGGGAACCTGGGTATATTGAGGCACACCTAGTATCTCTGATATCTCACCCATAGGCGCTACAAACCGTACACCACCTAATGCGAAACCAACACCAGACCATGTTTGCGCAGCCTCCGCTTCCTGAGGCAAACCCGCCGCATGACTTTCGCTGCGCTGCGCGTAGTCTACAAGCTTTAAAAAGGCCGCTGATACTTTCGCCATATTTCTATATACCTACCTTTTGTGGCGTCGCTATCCCAGTTGTCATAATTTTAATTACCAATATCCTCACTACTAATCCTCACTATTGAGCACTCGCTCAATAGTTTCTATCAATACGCTCTCATCCACAGGTTTGCTCAGGTAATCCCGCGCTCCCTGACGTCTACCCCACACGCGATCTGTTTCCTGATCCTTTGTGGTGATGATAACTACAGGAATATGGGCGGTTTCCGCCCCTTTACTAAGCTGTCGGGTGGCCTGAAACCCGTTGAGTCCCGGCATAACAACATCCATCAGGACGACATCCGGCATCTCTTCACGCGCTTTCGCAACCCCATCGGCGCCATTTACGGCTTCCAATATTTCATAACCATGCTTTTCCAACATGGTTTTAAACTTATAAGTTTCTGTAGGCGAATCGTCTACTATCAATATGCGGGTCATATCTCCCCCGATTTGTTGTCATTCCTAACCATTTGAACCGGTTAATTCATCCGTTTTTACATGATCACGTATGGCCCCTAGGAGCTCCTCTTTACTAAACGGCTTCGTTAGGTACTGATCCGAGCCGACAATCCGTCCTTTAGCCTTATCAAAAAGACCATCTTTACTTGATAACATAATGACCGGCGTGGATTTAAAAGAGCTGTTATTTTTTATCAATGCACAGGTTTGATATCCATCAAGCCGCGGCATCATAATATCTACAAATATAATGCTCGGATGGGTATCTGCTATTTTTGAGAGCGCGTCAAATCCGTCTGTAGCGGTCACTACAGAACAGCCCGCCTTTTTTAGTAAGGTTTCTGCAGTACGACGAATAGTCTTACTGTCATCAATAACCATTACTTTTAGGTTTTCAAAATTGTTATTCATTGCTGATGCCTTGTGCTATTGAGTGCATATCTTGTAGTCGTCTTTGTTTGTATATCCGTTTGTATATCCGTTTGCATATCGCTTTAATTCTATATCGTGAAGAACTTATTCCTTGATCGAGGGATATGAATCTCCAGAGGTGCAGGCCGCATTTTTTAACACACATTTGACCTTCATTCCATAACCTGCTGTGATCTTAAAAGGTTTTCTTGAATATCTCCGTCATTTAAGATGAAGTGACTAGAGAGACTAACCTTCACTAAACATGTCATTATGCAATTACGGTCCGGTGATTTTTTGCACCAATCCACCCTTAAGACTAATACATATTTTGAGAGGCAACATGATTAAATTAGGAATTGTGATGGATCCTATAGAATTCATTCATTTTAAAAAAGACAGTAGCCTCGCAATGTTGTTAGAAGCCCACCTAAGAGGCTGGTCAATTAGCTACATGGAACAAAAAGACCTATATATTGAAAACGGACGAGCCTACGCCAGCAGCCAAATGCTTATACCTAAAAGTGATCCTAAGCAATGGTTCTCTTTCGGCGAAAAATCTACTATTGAATTGTCCGAACTAGACGTTATTTTAATGAGAAAAGATCCACCCTTTGATATGCGGTACGTGTACACCACTTACATTTTGGAATTAGCTGAGTTAGGTGGCACGCTAATCGTTAACAAGCCTCAATCATTAAGAGACTTTAATGAAAAACTGTTTACCGCCCGGTTCCCTCAGTGCTGCCCCCCCACTTTAGTGACCGCAAATAAGGATCAACTTAGTGATTTCGTCAAAAAACACAAAGACACCATTTTTAAACCACTGCATGGCATGGGCGGCATGTCCATTTTTAGGGTGAAGGAAAAGGACCCTAATATATCGGTCATTATTGAAACTCTCACCGAATTAGGCACTATGCCTATTATGGCCCAAACTTATATCCCCGAAATTACCCATGGTGACAAGCGCATTTTATTGGTGGATGGCGAGCCCATCCCTTATTGCTTAGCGAGGATTCCCAAAAAAGGAGAAACACGAGGTAATCTAGCAGCGGGCGGCACAGGAAGAGCCCAAGAAATATCCGAGCGAGACCTCTGGATATGCAAACAAATTGCTCCGACCCTCAAAGCAAATGGTCTAATTTGGGTGGGATTGGATGTCATAGGGGATTACGTTACGGAGATAAACGTCACCAGTCCCACCTGCATTAGAGAAATCGACGCAGCCTACGATACCAATATCAGTGCAACCCTGATGGATTGTATTGAGATAAAGTTACAGCAGACCGCTCGAGTCTTGTAAAACAAACAAACCGGCTATTGCGATGCTACATTTATGAGAGTCCATTTCGAATCAGTGTATATGTTCAGTTAAAAAATGAAACCCAACGCATGACAGCAGCTGTAGTCCCTATTACATCCACAGACCGTATGAGTTTTACACTATTTGTAGCCACGGTGTTACATGCGGTACTCATATTGGGAATCGGCTGGTCAATGACTGAAGATCGACCACCAAGCCGTTCATTAGAGGTCACCCTCGCGCAATACCGCAGCGAAAAAGCGCCAGAAGAGGCTGACTTTTTGGCCCAAGCGAACCAGGAGGGAAGCGGGACTTTAGATGAGAAGGCCTTACTCTCCACCACAGAATTAGCTGACTTCCAGGACAACGTTATTCGGGAAGTACAACAGCAGGAGCAAGCAACCCCGCTGACCCCCTTCATAAAACAACAACAAGTGGTGACCACTACAGCGCGCACCAAGTTATTCGCTATCGCCAAAAACACCCTAGAAAATTCACCTGAATATAATACCCCTCAAAGTGAAGCCCTTTCACTTTGGCAACGCAATATGGAAATTGCCTCTTTGGAAGCCCAATTAAAAGAACAAAAGCAAGCCTTCGCTAAGAGACCTCGTCGCCGCCAGTTAACAGCGGCTTCCACCAAAGCATCCTCGGATGCTTATTATTTGGAGAAGTGGCGAAATAAAATAGAGTGGACGGGTAATAAGAATTATAAAAGTCTAAATCTTGCGGACCTGTTTGGCACTCTGACATTGTTAGTCGCCGTCAACGCTGATGGGAGCGTAGATAGGATCAAGATTTTGCGCTCTTCCGGTCATATAAAATTGGATCGAGCCGCAAAAACCATTGTCAATGCAGCTACTCCCTTCGCGCCCTTTCCTG
>JAESQG010000153.1 GCA_016765265.1 Pseudomonadales bacterium
TTAAAGACTGTTGGTTTAAAGCCGAATGACAAAGTGCTTTCTGTTAATGGGCAGATGTTGGGTGATATTGAGCGCGATAGATACATGTTTGAGGAGCTTGCAACGAACTGTGAAGGTGATGTGAGCGTGGAGATAGAGCGTGGTCCTAGGCGCTTTACCGTGAATGTGCCTTGTATGTAAGTGCCGCACATTAAAAAAGATTAAAAAAGATTAAAAGAGTGGTATCAATGTTATTGAGTAAGTCAAAAAGCAAGAATCGTGCATATGGGAAGACCAGTTGGTTAGTCTTCCTTGTTTGTGTTTCATTAATGTTTAGTCGCGTTAGTTTAGCGGAAGATCAAACATGGAAAGTGAATCTTAAAGACGCCGATATTCGCGCTTTTATTACTCAAATATCAGACATCACGGGGCGTAGTTTTGTAGTCGATCCAAGAGTTAAAGGCAAGGTTACCGTAATCTCCACCACTAATATGACTGAAGATGAGGTTTTTGAATTATTTCAGTCGGTGCTTAATGTCCATGGTTATGCCGCCGTTCCCTCGGGCAAAATACTTAAAGTGGTGCCTAACACCGGCGCCAAACAAGATACCATCCGTTTTGCACAGGATGCGAAATCACGAGGTGAGGAGTTGATTACCCAGGTTATACCTGTAAAAAACACACCTGCAGTGGAGTTAGTTCCTATATTGAGACCCATGGTGCCCCAATACGGCCACCTCGCCGGGGTATCTTCTGCCAATGCGCTGATTATCAGTGATCATGCAGAGAATATTAAACGGATCATACAAATAGTAGAGCGGTTAGATGGCGCCGAAAGCGAAGAAATAGAGGTGATACAACTAAAAGAAGCGTGGGTCGGTGACGTGGTGGATCTGTTAGAGCGTTTGACTCCCGTTGTGACAGGTAAGGGTAAATCAAAGAACAGATCGGCTCGCGTCAGGGTTGTCGCTGATGAGCGTACCAATCGGCTTATCGTTAAGGGGGAGAAGTCAGCACGAGCAAGAATCAGTGAGTTAGTGCGGAAATTGGATCAGCCTTCTCAGCACACCGGTACCACTCGAGTGATTTATTTAAGGCACGGGGATGCAGTAAAAGTAGCCGAGGTGTTAAAAGGTTTAATGACGACTACCAAGAAAAGAAGGAAGGGCGCAGGCAAAAAAGACACAACCCAAGAAGACGTGAATATCCAGGCTGACGAAACCTTAAATGCATTGGTGATCCGGGCAGAACCTTCAGACTTGAAAGATATTGAAGATATTGTTCGACAATTGGATGTGCGTCGAGCGCAGGTGTTAATTGAAGCGGCGATAGTAGAGGTCTCTGGAGATGTATCAAAATCATTAGGAGTTCAATGGGGGGTGCATGATAAATCCTTTAGTCAACCTCTGGTAGGCGTCAATTTTAATAACGCAGGCGTAAGTCTAAATAGTGTCATCGCGGCACTAAATGACTCAACAGCGGCAGCCGGAGCCGGTTTTCAGAATGGTATAACCTTGGCTGGCGGCGAACGCAGTTCCGATGGGGCAAGGAGCTTTGGCCTTCTTATACAGGCGCTGGCTAATGCTTCCAATACTAACCTGTTATCTACACCCAGCATCATGACCCTAGATAACGAAGAAGCAGAAATTGTAGTAGGGCAAAATGTACCCTCCATCACCGGTACTTCCACCAGTGGTTCGAGTACCACCAATAACCCTTTTCAAACTATATCTCGAGAAGATGTAGGCTTGACCTTAAAGGTAATACCACAAATTAATGATGGAGATGTGATTCGTTTGCGGGTGGAGCAGGAAGTGTCTGCGGTGGTGCCCACTGTAGAAGGCATTAAATCTGCAGATTTGATTACCAGCAAACGATCAATTAAAACCACCATTCTGGTGGACAATGGGAAGACGATTGTACTGGGAGGGTTGATTCAGGATGACTTTACCGATTCAGAAAGTAAGGTGCCGCTGCTGGGCGATATACCGTTTTTTGGACGTTTGTTTAAGAGTACCCAGCGTAAGCGCGTGAAACGAAACTTACTGGTATTCTTAACGCCCACTATTGTGCGTGATGCTAAAACGCTGCAAGCTGTCACTAGTCGCAAATACCAACATCTGCGTGAGCTACAGTTGGACGTTGATGAGTTAGGTAGATTTTCTTTATTCAAGGAAGAGAAACCAGAGCTTCCAGAAAAAATTGTCGATTTGCATCATGGCAAGCTGGATTTGACCGGCGACGAAAAGCGTAGAGTCAAGGAAAAAGCAAAAAAAGCCAAAAAGGCAGCGAAGCTGAAACGAAAAAAATAAGGCTTTCAATGTGAGGCGTTATGTCTCTGACGTCGTCAGACTCTCTAACAGGTTTTGCCTCGTTCTAATTAATTCTTCGATCGTTGAAGCCACAGGGTTACCTGGGCTGCGGTCGGATCGACTTTGCGTTTCAAGCCAGCGTTCAAGTTGTTTGATTTCCTTTTCTAATTTTAATCTTAGAGTATCTGAGTCTGTCACCGGTTGAATCCAATGTTGCCACGTTGTCTCTTTGCGTGCTTATAACCGCAATAAATCTACTTCGGTGTTTACTATCCTTGGTTATCTTCCCCCTTAGGAGCCATTAGCCAAAGAGGAAAATTGACGCAATTAATGTAGGAGAAGTCTTACAAGCAATGGACTATGGTGATAATGAATGAAAATCAGTCTCTATCGGGGCGTGGCTGTTTTGACAAATGAGGAAGTGTTAGTAGTATAGGTAATTACAGGGTTTTTTATTATTGGCAATATTATATCTGTGAATTGTAAGATATTTACTTAATTCTTAGCTAGATTAGGCGTACTGTTTGCAGGTTAGCTTGATGGCTAACCCCATTAAATTTATAAACTATTATTGCTGGAAAGAAAATTCACATGTCTTTGGAATTAATTATTATTCGCCAACCTCGGGGGGCCCTGGAGGTGGAGGCTCGGAAAACATTCGAGTCAGAGGGTGGCACAATTGGCCGCGCGGATAGCAATAGCTGGCAGTTACCTGACGAAGATAGGTACGTGTCGTCCTTTCACGCGCAGATTGTATGTGACGATGAGTCATATTATTTGGTCGATGTGAGCACTAATGGAGTGTACATAAACGATGCTGAAGAGCCGCTGGGCGAGGGTAATAAGTCCATTATTAAGCACGGGGATATCCTGGTTATTGGGGATTATGAGATAAAAGTGTGTTTGGGTGTGGTGCCTGGCATAGTCGATAGTCCTTTTGCTGGGATGACTGCTGAAATGAAAGCTCTGCATCGAGAGGGGATTTATTTGCAGGGCGGGGCATCTATTGAACAATTGCAACAGAATAATGGTGTCGAGAAAGGGGAGCCTGTCGATTCTAGTGTCTCCCCATCTAAGGACGAAAAACCCGAATTTATAAAACTGAAGGCGACACAAGAGCAAGCGGTGCTTGCAGCTGAGATAGCAGATTTAGAGCAACAAGATTGCGTTAATTTGCGTGTAGAAATTGATAATTCGGTGGCTGCTGATGTCCCTCTTACCCTTAATGAATCGTCTGCGCCGTTAAATTTGAAAGAAGAAAGCGTGCAAGAAGTAATAGTAGCGGTGAAAGCAGAGACTTCCGTTAACGTTATTGATCTTGAACCGCCGCCTGAATCACGGAAAATGACAACAGAAGAAGATAATCTTCTTCAAGAAAGAGACGAGGACGAAAGCGAGCAGTCTTATCGACGCGAGCAAGCAGATGAAGTAGCTCGATTATTGGGAATTCCCAGTGAGCTGATTGGGGAGGAGAAAGTGGCTGCTGTTGTTCAGCTGATGGCAGTGGTTTTGAAAGAGAGTATTCGCGGTCAAATGACATCATTGCAAGTTAGACATAATTTAAAAGGCCACTTTCACGCTAAATCCACCAATATCCAAGCCAGTGAAAATAACCCATTAAAATTATCTGTTTCTGTTGAGGAAGCTTTGGAGAATATTCTAGTTCGTCGAGGGCGTGGGTATTTGCCACCGACAAAAACGATACGCCAAGGTTTCAAAGATATAGATGCTCATCAAAAAGCAATGCCCATAGCCATGGAATCCGCATTTTCTCATTTGATCCGGCGGTTTGATCCGGCTGGTATACAAGATACGTGTGACAAAAATAATACGGGTATCATGAACTCCTCAAAAAAAGCGAGATATTGGGATGCATTCGTGGATATGTATGCGGAGCAAGTGACTGATAATTCGAATTGTTATCAACGCTTATTTATGGACGATTTTTCTGAGGCCTATGAAGACGCTGTCGCGCGGTTAATGTTAAATTGACGGTGAAAATATTGCTCGTTATCTTAGTCGAGTAATGATGATTAACATTAAAGGGTACCCATGACCTTAAATTATACTTGGCGTTCTTGTGCGGAAACTCATCGCGGCGCAGTTAGGAAAGTAAATGAAGATTCTGTATTGGATAGGCCTGAGGTTGGTTTGTGGACAGTAGCCGACGGAATGGGTGGACACGAAGCGGGAGACGTGGCCAGCCAAATGCTGGTGCGAACCTTGAGCGGAACTACTCAGCACCTTAAATTGAGTCAATTTGTGAATCAGGCGGAAGATCTTATTCATAGCGTTCACGATAATATTCTTGAGCGATCAGAGTCTGAATACGGTGGACGTACCATGGGTTGCACGGTAGTGACTCTGCTGGTACATGAGAATGTGGGTGTTTGTTTGTGGGCAGGAGACTCTCGGTTGTATCGTAAGCGTCGTGGCCACCTCCAGATGATTTCAAGTGATCATAGTCAGGTGAACGAGATGGTGGGTAGAGGGCTGATTTCGGAGGAGGAAGCTGAAAATCATCCCGCATCAAATGTGATCACCAGAGCTGTGGGTGCTACCCCTGATCTTCATTTAGATGCAACTGTATTTGATATTAAAAGGGGCGATACTTTTTTGCTCTGTAGCGATGGTCTTTATGGTGAATTAGGTATGTCTGAAATTGATGCCTATTTGCGTGGAGATGAAGTGGATAGAGTGGCTGGCGAATTAATACAAGCGGCGTTGAAACGAGGGGCCAAAGATAACGTTTCAGTAATAGTGGTCAAGGCATTGTAGCGCTAGATCCTAATCGAATGGGATATATACTCGTCCTTAGGCCAAGATTTTTTTAGTACAGGTGTTAACAGTAATTGTAAGGTTGGCTCCAATGGATGAAAGAAAAGAGGGTGCTCTGTTAAGAAAATTAGCTCAAATGTATGCGGTTGGTGAGTTAAATAAGCAGGGCTATAGAGAGCAGCGCGATGCCATTCTCGATTTTTGTGAGGGTCTAGTGACAGAAATACCACAAGCGGAAGAAACACCAGTGAATGTAATAGAGCCTGTCATAGAGCGTCTTGATGGCGAAGCAACTAATTTACGCGCAGCTTCGTCCATAGTTGAGGAAAGCCATCCCCCCAAAAAACGTGGCTGGGGATTGATATTCATTGCACTTGCTCTTGCGGTTAGTAGTTTAGCTATCTATTTTGTCTACCGTTAACACAGTGCCTCTCTTCTGTTTCCTGTTTCACCTACTTTTACATCAAGACCGTTGTCACCAAAGTTGCTTAATATAATCTAGTGTCTCTTCTATGCCCCTTGGTAGGGGTGGGGCGATTATTGGTTGTTTCCATAATTCATGAATATCTTCTAAAAAAAGACCGGTCTCTAAATCTTGCAAGTCAATTACGCGGCAAATGCCGCGCTGCTGTAGCCAACTAACTAAACAGGATTCTTCTGGCCAATCAAGCCGCCTAGTGTACAAAACAGGAACCCCATTACAACATGCTTCACAAAGTTGCCATAACCTGGCTTGGTAATCAACGCGTCACAATTGCTTAGGATATCGATATAGGATAGGTCCAAACTGGGGAAGTAAATCAAGTCCTTTCTGGCGTTTTGTCCAAAGTTGCCCAGCCAAATAATATTATCGTCTTGAGGCCAATGGCTCGTATTGATTGGCGTAGGTATTCCTCCCATAGAAACTAAAACGACTTTCTTATGGAGCGGAATATTGAGAGCTTGCTGTAGAGAACTTAGCGTCCTTCCGGTTCGTGCGATGGGGCCAATGGGTACAGTATTGTTAAAGTGAGGCATCTTCATGCTCGGTGCAGGTGTAAGGAAGTGATTAGCCTTTTGGTAGGCGCTTACCAGTCTTTCGAATATTTCCTGAGCGCGAGGTAAGTGTTGGCAATAGGCCCAATAAATGTCTGCCCAATTTAGCGAACACAGTGCTAGGCAATTTATATTCGCTTGGTGGGTTGCTTCAATGATAGTCTCTGAGATATTGCTAATGACTAGGTCTGGGGAATATGTTGATAGCAATTGCACTTGTTGTTCCACCAAAGTAGACCAGTTTAAGTGGCGTTTAAGATAAAGCTGATGAGTTGCTTCCCTTTGTACGATAAAAGCAGTTTTGTTGATGACCCCGATATCCGTGGATGAATTGACATGGATAAACTCCCCCTTTATCCATTGCTTTAGGTTTTCTTTTGTTGTGGCGCATTGGATAACAACAGTGACCGAAGGTAAATATTGCAGGCAATAATTAATAATGGGGGCGGTCATTCCAATGTGGCCAAAGCCATGAGAGGCGATGGAGAAATAAAGGGTTTTTTTCATAAATATCGGCGTTTTTCTAGCATGTGAGATTGGTAATACTTGACGAGTATAGCGTGAATTATGCACAGAGTGAGGCGGCTCAAATGCTATTATACACTGCATTAATTTATTGGCTGAAAGCTTGATATCTAATAGTTATTACTTGATATCTTATAGTTATTAAAGGTTGACGAAAGAGGTCTAAAGGATGGTTTGGTTAAAGAGTAGAATCAGAGGAACACAGAACTATCGAAAGTGGTTGTATTGTATTTTGCTGCCGTTATTCGTATCTAGCTGTGCTAATAATCCCCAGGATATGACATCTGATCTCCTGGAGGAGGTTTCACGAAACGCCGATGATTTGATGATTGTCGATTGTCTGTTGCCCGGTCAGGTACGTAAGCTAGGGGCGCAAGCAAGTTATCTCACCGCTAGACGCCCAGTAAAGTCAACGGCTGCCGACTGCGAGATTCGTGGCGGAGAGTATGTTGCTTTCGATCGATCGGATTACGCCACTGCGCTCAAAGTCTGGCTGCCTCAAGCCCAAGNTGGTGCTGCTGAGGCGCAAAATTATGTGGGAGAAATTTATGAACGCGGATTAGGTATATTGCCTGATTATCAAGTAGCGGTACATTGGTACAAGCTAGCAGCGGAGCAAGATTTATCTCGCGCCCAAATTAATCTTGGTAATTTGTATGAGAAGGGGCTGGGCGTTGAGAAAGACACCAGCATCGCTTTGAATTGGTATCGCAAAGCCTCCGGNTTGAATACAGACAAACTCCAATATGCTTCCACAATACAAGCAGCTCACGCTTCTCAGGCNGAGCTGCAGGCACTGAAAGACAGAAATGCGCTACAGGAAAAAGAAAANGCAGATTTAGAGCGTCAACTNCGTGNATCGAAGAAATCCTTAATAGCTCGGGAGACCAGTTTGTCCGGTGCTCAGGATACACTTAGCGATACCTTAGCAAAATTGAAAACGGCCAAAGAAATGTTGTTAGATCCCAATATTCCAGTAGAAATTCAGCAAGCGGAGCTTCTCAAATTGAAAACGGAACTCAATATAGAGAGAGAACGCCACGATGATGAGTTGATCTCGTTTACTAGTGAAACACTTGCGCTTGGTAAGCAGCGTGAATTGGTGATTGCCGCCTTAGAAGAAGAATTGCAACAAAACAGGACTCAGGTGGAGCAACAAAAACAAAAAATCAGGACCTTGAAACAAAATCAAAATCAGTATAGCCAAAACCTGCAACAAATAGCGTCTCTTGATCTTAGTGTTCTGGATGCGCCCATCATTGAAATCATAGAACCTCCCATGATCCTGACCCGAGGNCGGCCCACTGTGAAACTACGCTCGGCCGTACGAGAGCGAGAAATTATCGGTAAGGTATTAGCGCCTGCAGGATTGCATTCACTGAAGATTAACGACGAAGCGTATTCTTTGGATAAGCACAATCTCTTTTGGGTTGATATTCCCATCCTTAGCGCAAGTACGCCGGTTCAAATCGTTGCTATCGATACGGAAGGCCGAAGGGTGGCAATGGATTTTGCTTTTGAGGCTCAGCGTTTCGACTTAGATGCTTCAGATNCTGCCATTAATACTCGCCAGCACAAAACATCTGTTGCCTTAGGTGGTTACTATGCACTTGTTATCGGAAACAATCGTTATGCGCATTTTCCCAGTTTAGATACAGCCGTTAATGATGCAAAGAGTACAGCAGAGATATTGAGTAGAAAGTACGGTTATAAAACAGTCTTGTTAGAAAATGCAGATCGCTACGCTATCTTGTCTGCACTCAACAAGTTGCGAGAAAAATTGACGGAAAAGGATAATTTGCTCNTCTATTATGCTGGTCATGGTGAGCTGGATAAGAAGAATACGCGGGGTTACTGGTTGCCTGTAGATGCAGAAGTTGACAGTACTGCAAACTGGATTTCGAACGTAGCTATCACTGATATCCTTAATGCAATACCCGCCAAGCACATAATGGTTGTGGCGGACTCTTGTTATGCCGGTACTCTTTCTACCACCTCAATGGCGCGGCCCGATGTGGCGATGACGAAGGAAATTAGGGAGGAGTGGATTGAAATTATGTCAGAGACACGTGCTAGAACAGTGTTAACCTCTGGGGGCATCGCGCCGGTAATGGACGGTGGTGGCGGTGAACATTCGGTTTTTGCTAAAGCCTTTATCGATACTCTAGAAGC
The DNA here is from genome assembly GCA_016765265.1 of Pseudomonadales bacterium. Lineage (GTDB taxonomy): Bacteria > Pseudomonadota > Gammaproteobacteria > Pseudomonadales > DC-out160 > DC-out160. The sequence goes on from JAESQG010000153.1 coordinate 8,802, forward strand.
GAATGAGGGAATTATGGAAGGGCATACTCTTTACCGAAATGTTTTATCGCAAGTGCGCTCTCGGTCCCAATCCTTAGATCTTGAACAGATTCCAGAATATGCCCCTATTAAGCACGCAGGCCATGAAGCAGGAGAGTTCTTTTTCCAGCCTGTNAGTATATAAGCATCTGTCCACTTGTATCGCGAGACTTGTACGTGATTGAGGGAGGCTTCCTACTGGGGAGCCTTTTTTTTACCCAAGCCAGCACCTAGTNATATACACCCAAGGCGAATATAATTTGGGGAGAGGGGCGATTGAGTTCCAACTTAGGGGGGTTAAAATAATTTGAAATCTATGAAAAATTGGGAGTTTGTGGCGTTTTGACCAGTGATCTAAGCCATATAGGCAAATATCGAGTTGATTCGGTGTTGGGAAAGGGGGCCATGGGCATTGTTTATAAAGCTTATGACCCTTTTATCGATCGAATGGTAGCTATCAAAACGATACACAAATCTTTGCTCGGCTCTGAAATGGGACAAGAGTTGATGCAGCGTTTTAGTAATGAAGCGAAAGCAGTCGGTCGTCTGACTCACGCTAATATTGTGGGAATCTTCGATTTCGATATCGAAGACAATACGCCTTATTTTGTGATGGAACTGGTTCACGGTCGCGAATTGAATGCGATGATAAAAGAAAAACATGTATTCACCGTGGAGGTTGTGGTTGACCTGATCTCTCAGATCTTGGAAGGNTTAGCTTACACTCACGGTTTTGGTATTGTTCACCGGGATATTAAACCCGCCAATATTTTTGTTCTGGATGACGGTGGAATAAAAATTGCCGATTTTGGTATTGCTCGCGTTGATAATTCGGAGTTGACGCAGATGGGCAGCGTATTGGGGACGCCCAGTTATATGTCCCCTGAACAGTGTTTGGGGGAAACGGTGGATGTCCGTTCAGATCTGTTCTCGACCGCTGTTATGTTATTTGAGCTATTAACTGGACAGAAGGCCTTCAAGGGAGACATGTCTAACACCATAATGCACAATGTGGTGAATACCCAGTCAGTAGACCCTAGCAAAGTCAAACAGGAACTCCCCAAGGCGTTTGATAGCGTATTACGAAAAGCGTTGGCAAAAAACCCCGATCAGCGATTCCAGACTGCGGAAGAATTTAAAACGGCATTGCAAAATTGTTTGCGAGGGAAGAGCGTTGGTCTGCCGAGAAAGAAGATTGCTGCTGTGGCGACAATCGCGTTACTTGCTGTGAGTCTAATTGCTGGTGGGTATTGGTACGTAAATGGATCTTTGTCAGAACAAAGTAAGGAAAAAGAAGGTTTAGTTTCAAATGTTTTGGATAAAGATAAGCCTTATATTAAGATCCCCAAAAATAAAGAAATCACTGACCCAGAAGACTTACGAAAAATTAAACGCTTATTAAAGGCCGCTCGCGCTCATTTGTTGGTTGGGCGTTTAGTTTCTCCCGCAGGCGGTAATTCATATGATGCCTACCAAACAGTGTTAGAAATTGATCCTTATAATCGCGATGCTATTGACGGTTTAAATAACGTGGCCAATCAGTTTTATGACCGCTGTAAAGCTCTTTATGGCCAAGGGATTATTGGGGAAACACGTTATTTCGTCGATACCGGATTGGAGTTGTTTCCTTCTCATCAAGGACTGCAAGAGCTAGATCAAAAGCTGAAAGTGTTGGCAGCCCAGTGAGCAGATCATCTAGTTAATGATGCTGTTTTCCATTCGGACAGTGATTGCTTTTTCCAGCAATTGATCCACACGATCCCAATTACCCGCTTGCCTAGCTTGTTTGGCTAAGGCTAGATAAGCGCGGGCGATTTCTGATCGAGTCTGTCTAATGAGCGGATTGTCTTTATCTTTTTCTATCATCAGTTTGAGGTAACCCGTTGCGCTATCTGGATCTGATGAGGGTTCCAGTCGCAGAGCTGTGGCACGCTCCAGTGCCCGTTGGTAAAGTTGGGTTATTGATAAGGTCGATTTGGATTTTGGATACGTTGTTGCAGCATACGTTGTTGTGTCATCAGTTGTTGAACTATTAATGTCTGGTGTTAAGTTGGTGTGAGGGGCTGCCAAATTGTCGACGGATTTATTGGATAGTTCCTTAGTGCGCATGGAAAACTTCTGCAAGCGCTCTGCTAAGGAGTCCTCGGAAGAAATTTCAGGAATATCTTTTGGTTGTTCTGCTTGTTGATCAAGGCGAATCTCATCGTTCTCGGCAATTTTTGACTCGGTGGGAAGAGTAGAGCCAATAGGAGGCGCACTACCCACTGTTTCAACATCGCCGGGACTGACTACGTAAATAACGAACATGGCGGCAGCAAGTGCAAATATACTAACAACATTGCGCACATTTAATTTTGAGGGCGTCTCATCGTAATCAGCAGTCGTTTGATTTTTTACGCCTTGGTCTATTTTGTTTAGTTTGTTTTTGTTTGAATCGGTAGTGGGGTTCTGGCGACCTCTTTGTCCTGTCTTGGTGTTGGAGAGATTCTCGATCTCGTAGCCAGTGATTTGATGGGTTCCCTTTTTTTCGGGTATTGGATCTTGTGGTGTTCCGTTGCTGTTAATGGAGGTCTGTTCTATATGAGTATCAGGTGATCTAAGGAGAGTGGCATTCGGATTTCCTGATCCAGAGCGCAACTGAGTGGCTTCATTTGTCGTACTCGGGTGTCGTATAGCACTTGAGTTTCGTAACTGAGTGGGGTTTTCGTCATGAGACTCGTTGTTGTTCGAGTTAAATGGTACGTCTATGGTTTCTTTAGCCGGCTCCAACCGTGTTTTATCGCTTTCGTCCTGCTCATCAAGTTTATCGTTAAAGGCTTGTTTGGCTGCGATCGTTTCTACATGGCGTCTGAGGTCAGTAAAGGTTGTTTTAGGTAGTTGGTGTTGTCGATGCAAAATCAATAATGTGTCTATCGCTGTTGCTGCCAAGCTCGGTTCTCTTTGTAACATGGTGAGCAGTTCAGCAGAAAAACCTTCAGCATCAAGCACACCAGCGACATATGCACTGTAAGGGTATGGGTAATTTGGCATGATAAAGTTAGTTTTCCTTACGTCTATTTGAGAGAGCGTTGACATTATCTTCACTTTATAAACACGGGTAAAGATACCACGAAATTGTCAACAAACGAGAGTATCTTATCTCTGAGCGTAAACTCCAAACCTTATAAATGTTTATGTTAAGTGATTGATTTTATACAGAAACTGGTGAAAACTTTAACAGATTTGAGTGGTCGATCACAAAATACCCAACAAATCATACCTGGTAACTTTATCCCGTAGCTATACTTGAATAGGAGCCTACGAGACAAATAATAGGCCGCTGCTTGCAGGTCCCTTAAGTGGTTGAATAAATGATTGATTAGCGTTGGGAGGAGGTCAAGGGTGATAAAGCGAATATGGTTAAGAGCTGGCGTTATTCTACTCGTATTGTTTGCAGTGTCCTCAGTGGCATCAAGTTGGGTTGTCGAAAAAGAAGATGACCTCCGCCCGCGAGCGAAGGGCGGTGAACAAGACATTAATCCGGGACAGCCGGAGTTTGTGCGCGATCAAGAACAATACCGAACCAATTTGCGGCGATATATAGGTCAAATCAAAAGTCACTGGGGCAGGGCAGAGGTTTCAGATGCGACTACATGGGTTGTATATAGTGATACTTGGTTAGTTAAGCGTGTTGTTGATTTTAAGGCGAATGAGGTCCGGGTGACCTTACCGCGCGTGGAAAAAAATGGCCGAATTGATTTCATTAAAACTAATGCGGCGGTCAAGGCTGAGTTGGTTGAATTATTATTAACTGATATGCAAAGTGCATATGAAGAGGACCCTATCAGCACCACCATTCCGCGAGACATTAAAGGTGATCGCAAGTATCTCGCCTCACTCGGGGATGATCTAGTGCTTAGCGAATTGTTTGCCGCTGAGCGCCCTAGTTCAAGAGATGTGGAGCGTCTAGCTGCAAAATTAATGCTATCAGCTTTAATTACCTATCAGCAAAATCTCGCTGCGCTAAGTTCAGGGCCTAGCAATTTGTCCTTGCCCCCCGTTATTGATTCGGAGAAGCATAATATCCGAGTGAATAGTGTCATGCCCAGTGTCTCCGTACCGGTGACTTTAAACAAGAAGCTCACTTATACGGTACCGTTGCCTAAAGATAGGCTTCGGAAAAAAGCCAAGGAACTCAAATCCACAGTGACTCATTACGCCGCACAGCACAATGTGCCACCTGACGTATTGTTTGCCATTATTCATACTGAGAGCCACTTTAATCCATTGGCCAGGTCGCCCGTTCCCGCTTACGGTTTGATGCAAATCGTGCCATCTACTGCCGGGCGAGATGCTTCGCGCGTCTTGTTTGATAAGTCCAAACGATTTTCTGCTTCTTATTTGTATAATCCTAAAAACAATATTGAATTGGGGGCAGCTTATCTAAATTTGATTTATTACCAATATCTTGGCGGTATTGGTAAACCTAAAAGCAGGTTGTATTGTGCGATTGCCGCCTACAATACGGGAGCTGCCAATGTGGCAAAAGCGTTTATTCGTAAGCCGCAAATGAATAAAGCGATACCTCAAATTAATAAAATGAGTGACGATGAGGTGCTGGAGCGCTTGCTTGAAGGGCTGTCGGCTAAAGAAACACGAGAATATCTGAAAAAGGTATTGTCTCGAAGAGCGCTGTATAAAAACGTGTGAAATGGATGTGTTGATTGACTGTGGAAGGGTTTAAGAAGTTATTTTTTTTGTTTCGTTTTATCGCTATCGCCTGTTGCCTGATTTTTTTGACGGGATGTGGTGAAACCGATACGCAAACAGAAATTAAATTACTACAAGAAAAACTAGGATCTTTTGAAGCGTATTTTGAAGTTGCTCGAGATCGCCTGGAAAACCCTTTGGCCATTGAATTTCAAGGGCTAGATTATGTGATCAAAGACCAAATGTTTGATCCCTTGCTCAGCGGCACGGTCATGATACAAGCCAGTCATAAACATTTGCCTCAGTATGCCTATCTTCAACTCCAAGTGAACGTTGGGTTTGAGGAGCAAAAGGATGTTCAACTTGCTAAAACATTTTGGGTGAATTTGGTTGGAGGCAAAGGTAAAGCCAGTTTTCAGATCAGTTTGCCTGAACATCAGTTGGATAACGTGAAGGCCTCTATTACGTTCACACCCCTATCTTGGCATAGCGGGCATCCTGTGACATTCTCTCCATCGGTGTTAGCAAAACCCGCGGGGTCAGTAGTGCATCAAGAGCCACAGTTGACCCAGTTAGGAGAATAAAGAGTGCGACTGTGTTTGTTTACTTAGCAGCTTCAAATGCGGTAAGTATTTTTTCTACAAACAAGGCTTGATCCCACGCTCCCGCTTGGCGGGTTAACCCCATTCGTACAATAACAAGATCTCTGGATGGGATCATAGTGACGAACTGGCCTTCGTAACCCATGGCGAAGAACATGTCCTCGGGAAGTGAGATTTCGTCGTGTTGAGAGTTTTTATAAAATTTGGGGATCTGCAGCCAAAAATGTGCAGCATATTGGTGATGAGGATCAGTACCATTGTCACTCCTAGAGTATTTCACCCACCCTTCTGGCAGTATTCTTTGATCGTTCCACATACCGTCCTGCAAGTAGAGCAACCCAAATCTAGCCCAGTCTCTAGCGGTTGAATAGACATAAGACGACCCTATAAAGGTATTGCTAGCATCCGTCTCCATGGTGGTGTTGTGCATGCCTAGTGGTTCGAATAATAACTTGCGTGGAAAATTGAGGTATGCATCAAGATCACTTAAAAAAGTAGATTTGATTTTGGTATGGATAATATTGCTGGTACCGCTTGAATAGTGCCACTTAGTGTTGGGTTCCGACTCCAGTTGTTTGTTGATAGCAAAAAGGCCCGCATCAGGTACACCGTAGAGCATAACGCTGACATCAGTTATGTATTCATCGTATTTTTCGTAAAAGGAAAGACCGCTACTCATTCGCAATAATTGGTCGAGGGTGATGTCTCCTCGTTGATCATGCTGCCATTGAATAAAAAGATTGTCATCTTCCAAAAACAAAGACTTCTTTTGGATCATAATCCCTGTTAGTGCATTGGTCATGCTTTTTGTCATTGACCAACTGTGTAATGGTGTTTGACTGGAGAGATGGTCGGCATACCTTTCGGCGATTAGTTTTCCCTTATGAACAACCGCAAGCGCGCGTGTCCTTTTGTGTTTACCCTGAGACTCTTCCTCAAATGCCCAGTCGAATGCCTGGTTTAGCTTGCTTTGGTTAACGTTGGAGGGGAAAGGCTCTAGAGTGTTTGAAGATCCACGGGGCCAAAATAAATGGCTATCCAGTGTATCGGGTTGATAAATCTCAGGCGTATTTTTCTGAAATTTGGCAGGCGCTGAGCTGTCTAGCGGCGTATTATCTGGCAGGTCTGACACTGTATTGTTTAGCACTGTATTGCCTAATAACGTACAGCCTAACCCTTCGCGGTAGACTGCTATTCGGTCTGGCCAAAGGAAAAGGTGGGAGGTTACCCATTTTTTTTCATGGTTAATGGTTGTGGTGAAAAGGTCGAGGAACTTAATATCTTCGGCGGCGAAATCCTCACTAACTACGTCGGGTTCTTTACGCTTTGACACAAAGACCCCGGAACATAAAATTTTTGTTTTATAGCCTGAGGCAATGCTGATCAAAGCCGTTACTTGCGGTCCAACAAACAAAAATATCATGATCAAAGCGGCACAAATTGCGAGTGTCCAGCGCCACTTAGTTGAGATGTTTGCCATCGCCATTCAACTCTCCTCTATCCCTAGTTTCTCAGTGTGGTCGTAATTTATAGGAAAAACAAGTAATTAAAAAATAGCTGAGACCCTCTCCTAAACCAGCTCGTTATCTGTCGGGTCTCATAGTCAAAATTGTAGCGAAATTATGTTAATCTACGCGCTCTTTGAGTTTATTGTGAGGGTTGTTTAATGGCGACAAAACCGAGACCTGATAAGAAGAAGGTAATTGGTGAAGAATTCACTGATGAAATGCTTGTATCGTATCTAGAGTGGGAGCCGTCTGAGGGTGAGTTTAAGAGCTTTCAAGTTCTCCTTAAAGCCTATCGAGGCATGACCGCTACAGCATTTAGACGTTTTTTGGTCTTTTTTAAAGAAGCGGGATACGACATTAACGTGAAAAATAAAGAAGGTGTTTCTTTTCTGGAAACGATTCGACCCAATGTTCGGTTCTCCGAGTATGTTGATATTATGGTTGAGGCCGGCGCTGAATAGCGACTGTAGCCGCTATGTTTTGGGGTAGTATTTATGGGGTTTCAAGACTTTTTAAGAAAAAGAGTCGTTACGTCTCACATAGAGGAATGTATCGATAGTATTCCGAAACCGGTTGGGTCTTTTGGATACGACCCGTGGGGATATGAGGTTGACGGTATTAAGACTGCGATGGGGGCGTTTAAACCCATTTATGATAAATATTTCCGTGTTACCGCTTATGGCCTTGAGAACATTCCCAAAACGGGGCCGGTATTAATTATATGTAACCACGGTGGTCAAATACCTTTTGATGGTGGTTTGGTTGCCTACGCTTTGGCAACTAATTCCCATGCTCCTAGAGCCCCGCGCGGAATGATAGAGAGGGTATTTCCGACCTTACCGTTTATCGGTAATTTGGTGAATAAGGCCGGGTCTGTTATTGGTGATCCGGTTAATTGTGCAAAAATGCTCGACAACGATGAGGCTGTGATCGTTTTTCCTGAAGGGGCACGAGGAGCAGGTAAGCCTTTCAGCAAACGTTATCAATTACAGCGATTCGGTAATGGTTTTATGCATTTGGCCATAACTAAAAATACCCCAATTATTCCGGTAGGCATCGCTGGTTGCGAGGAATCAATGCCTTCTGCTGGCAATTTTTCATATCTAGCAAAAAAACTAGGGGTACCCTATGTGCCCATTATGTTTCCCGTACCTCTACCCACAAAAGTGATTTTGCGATTTGGTGAGCTTATGTCTTTTAGCGGAGAGATACATAACGAGAAAGAAGTTGAGGGAAAAGTGGAGCAGGTAAAGGACGTTATTCGGGATTTGATCGATGAAGGGCTAGCGGAAAAGAAGGGTTGGTTTCAATGAGTAGCGACAGTGATAACAACCAAAAGAAAACAATACTTATAACCGGCGCGGGTGGTGCTTTGGCGCAGGAAGTCATTAGTCGTTTAAAATCGGATTACGAGATAATAGCGGTGGACTTTCGCCGTCGGGTGCGTATTGACGAGGGAATACAGAGTTATAGAGTTGATTTTAACAATCGAGCTTTTGAAGATATCTTTAGGAGTCACGAGATTGACGGTGTTATTCACCTTGGTCGAATGGGATTGTTTGAGTCAGATCACACCAATCGGTACACCACTAATGTCTTGGGGACGCAGAAATTATTGGATCTTTGTTGTAAGTATAAGGTGGGTCAAGTCATCGTGATGTCCACCTATTTTGTTTATGGTGCGAGTCCCTACAATCCGAGTTTGTTAACGGAGGACTACCCTTTGAAGGCGTCTGAGTTAACTATGGATTTGGTTGATGCGGTGGAACTGGAAAACTTAGCCAATATCTATCTTTGGAAATACCCCAATCTACATGTCACTATTTTGAGGCCCTGCAACGTGGGTGGGCCCGGTGTACTCAATAGTATGAGTCTATTGTTGTCGCGAAAGTCTGCACCAGTGTTGATGGGGTTTTCTCCGATGATGCAATTTGTTCATGTTGAAGATATGGCCGATGGAGTCGTGTTAGCCTTTAAGCAGAATAAGCCTGGAGTGTATAACGTGGCTCCAGAGGATTGGGTTGCTTATCAAAAAGCATTACGAGAGTGTGGATGTAGGCTTATTCACGTGCCCTCCATCCCGCAACGATTGGCGCACAAAATAATGAAAACCTGGGGTCTAAAGGCTTTCCCCAGTTACCTGATTAATTATTACAAGTATCCGGTTATTCTTGATGGTGCATTGTTCCGAGATACATTTGGCTGGAAGCCCAAGCGAAGTCTTGATGAGCTGTTTTCTTATTATAGGGAGAAAAAAGAGCTTGAAGTCCTATAGTTAAGTGTTAAGTGATCGCGGTTTTCATGCTTGGTCTCGTTTCATGCTTTTGTGGCGGTGTGGTTAAATATCCGAAGTGGGATCCGCTAGCATAACAAGTCGTTCGTCAGAATATAAGTTGTGGTCAGGCGAAAGCAATTGCACATAACGATCGAAGTAAAGAATTTGTTTCAGGAGTAACGCAAACTCTCGAGGGAAGTGAATACCATATCGCTTACCGATGCCGATCAGATCCATCATGGCTTTGTTAACATCCTTGTCATCAATCGTACCTTGAGTTGTGGGCATCGTAGTGACTCTATCAACTGTCTTATAGAGCTTTTCGATGTCTCCGGCCAACGCGGCGATATTGATTTTCTGTTTAGTAATTCCAATGCCCATCATTGATTTTGCCATACCGTAGTAGTCACCATCGGTAATGGATTGAATAAAGAGCGTTACGGAAGACCAAGTTTCTGGCCTGATGCGGCCGACAATACCAAAATCGATAAATCCAATTCGACCATCTTTAAGAACCATCATATTGCCGGCATGAACGTCAGCGTGGAATGATTTGCTTAGCATTAAGCTGGAAAACCAGGTGTTCATAGCGGTGATTAATATATGTTGGGGATCGTCTACATAATCTTTAATGCTATCTAAATCGGTAAAGGCAACGCCATGAAATCGTTCCATAGTGAGTACACGTAACGAGCTAGCATGTTTGTACACCTTGGGAGCGATAACCTCTTTGTTACCCGTATCCTTAAGGAATTGTTTAAAATCCTCTATGTTTTGAGCCTCTTTGTAGAAATCGCATTCTTCTAGCATGCCCGCTTGAATCTCTTCGACAATATCTGCTAGAGAGGCCATGGACAGTTTAGGAACGATCATTTCTAGCAGCTTGGCTGAGACGAACAGAAAATTGAGATCGGTTAGTAAAATGTTTTTTACCCCGGGTTTCTGAACCTTGATCACGACATCTTCACCGGTAATTAATTTAGCTGCATGGACTTGTGCTATAGACGCGGTAGCCAGGGGTGTTGGGTCGATCTCAGAAAAGATTTGATAAGGGGGCCTATCTAACTCTTTTATGAGCAGTTTTCTTATGGTTTTAAAGGGTATAGGTGGGGTGTTATCTAAGCACCTTTGGAACTCTTCAACATATTCATCAGGAAAAATAGACGGTGTGCTTGCTACAAATTGACCTAATTTAATATAGGTTGTGCCTAGTTTTTCGAATGTTTCGCGAAGTAGCTGAGGAGTGGGAGGACGTTCTCCCAAAACCCAATTTACGCCGGTTCCCGATAAAGTACGTGCAGTTTGCCCGATACGTAGGGCACCTTTTAGGCTGTCGGTGATTAGACTCATATTGTTAGTCTGGGTGAGGGAAGATGTAAATTTAGGGATTTAGTTTGGAGAGTCGTTTGTATCTGTTGGTCTTTTTCTACATCTAGACCCTACCAAAAGGAGCCCTATTGTACGCCTAAAGCGGGGGTATATTAATACGAATCCTATTATTTAGATGAAGGGCCGATTAAAACCATTTTTCGTCTGGGTAAGGTGGATATTCGATTTATGAGTGGTAAAGGAATCTTGTCTAGCTATAACGATCAAATTTCATTCTCAGAGTCGTTAGAGAGTTGTTAGAGAGTTGTTAGAGAGTTACTGTTGAATTAAGTGACTTAGTTGGAGGGTAACTATGAGTGTTTAATGGGCTAAGTCGTTTCTGCCCGTCATTGTTTATAAATAATAGGTATAAGAAGAAAGTCTTATATTTCTTTGAGGCATTTTCCCTGATTTAATTATAAAGAATTGTCTGTTAATACTAAAATAATCGATGAAATAACGGTACTTTTGTAAGCTTATAAGTAGTTTTATACACACAGAAAATTTTTTGCCCTAATATTTGAGTAAATTCTTTGAAATATTTTATCTTGTTTAAATATTAAAATAAGTCATTGTTTTGTAAGGCACCTAATCTTATTCGTGTGAAATGCATCCGATTTGTTGAAGTGCCCTAAATACGCCTATGTTTACGTTGATTCCGAGGTTAATCCACAGACTTATCCACAGAAATTNTGGAGAAGTATTTTTCTGGACAAATTATAGATNTGTGCTAGAAACNNGGATTATATTTTGTTTNTTATNAAACANTCGAAATCAGNCCATAGGTAAAAAGTACTAGTANCCCAGGTTAACTTTTTGATCATTTAACTGTCGCTTGCCNTTTNTCGNATCNNTGGCGTTTTNGTTGAAATTTCCGAGGTTAAAATGAAATGAAATGCCTATCAGTGANTGTTGGCGATTTAAATTACCTGCTAATTTTGCGCTCCCCCCCAAAACAGAAAATTGAGCTAACTGCGCTTCTATTTCCCAAGCAAGTCCAATGGTTTTAAAATCAAGCTGATCATTAAGCTTATCGTCCCCTATAACCAGCGATGGACCTATTGCCCAAAAGATATCATCCCCCTTGAGTTGGTGNCTGCGTCCAAATAATTGACCAAATTCTATGTAAGTAAAACTTTCCTCCTCCTGGGTTGTTTTGGTTAAATCCAGGGACCAAATGAATCTTGTTGTGCCGTATTTTTGAGCGTCTAGTAGATAGGAGCTGGCTAAAAGCACCCAAGGACCACTGTGTTTGCCCGTGGCTCCGCCCACGCCCATTGAGANCCAGGACATATCAAGGCGTTCATGGTATTGATTCCCCTGATTAAGTTGAGCAAATAAGGAGAGTTGCTGGACATGGTTTTGATCTAGATCTGTGGCGATAGTGCTTGAGGATAAAAATAAATGGATTATAAACAGGCTTGCAGAAATCTTGGTTTTAGTTGAAATAAAGCTGATTTCTAGAGATCTAGGTAGATTCATAGTCATTACGTTATTGATTGATAAATTACATTGTAGACCTGATGCAGAGAGTATGACGCCGACTGTGCTGTTCTTATCAGGTTGTTATCACGTCGTTATAGACGTTGTTATAGACCCTGCTATGACGTTGTGTGTATGGAGTTAAACGATATACTTAATGACAAATGGGATGACTTTTTGTGACTAGAGCTAAGTTATGAGCGATCAACAGTATCAGATTGTATTTACCGGGCAGATAATTGAGGGTGCTGATCTCGCCGAAGTTAAGCGAAAAATAGCAAAGTTGTTCAACGCCTCAGAGAAACAGTTGGCGATGTTTTTTTCAGGTAAGCGTGTTGTTATAAAGAATAAAGTTGATAAAGAGACTGCAAAAAAATACCAAACAGCCCTAAACAAGGCGGGCGCACAATGCGTATTAGAAATAATGAAGGTCGCCCCAGTAAGTAGGAAACGTCCTGCCGCCAAAGCTCCCGTGGTGGAGTCTGCGCAGGCCGGGAGCATGCGGGTGGAACCGGTGGGTGCGAATCTGGGTGTTAAGAGTGCCGAGGTGCCACCTTCTGCACCGGATGTTAGCCATATCAGTGTTTCTACAGCGGGAGCAACCTTGGGAGAAGAAAATAAGCAACCCGCTCCTCCAGCACCTGATGTCAGTCATATCAGCGTTTCTGCAGCGGGAGCAATACTTGGAGTAGAAAATAAGGATCCAGCTCCCCCAGCACCTGATGTCAGTCATATTAGTGTGGCTGAAGCCGGTGTAGTGCTCGTAGACAGTATCAAAAAGCCCACACCTACCGTGCCGGACGTGAGTAGTATGTCAATTACACCTCTTGGAAGCGATATGTCGGACCATTCTGATGAGGATGCTACAGAGGCTCCAGATGTCTCCCATTTGTCACTTAAGTAAAATAGCCATTTTAAAACTTGTTTGGCTTGAGGGTGTCTTTTAGGCGGATTAGCCATAGTCAGCTATAATCTATTAATAATAGAGGTAGATAGTATGACGCAAAGAGTTCGGGCTCCGTCGACTACGCGAATATTGCGCCTTAATAAAGCTGGAATGCCGTTAAGCTGGCTGACGAGAGAAGAGGCTGCCACCCTTGTGGTCAAAGGACAGGTGGTATGGTCGTTAGGTGATCAGCAGTTAGAGATTCGAGGTGGTTTTAATTGCTTGGGCCGGCAAACCATACTCCTACTTCCCACCATCATAGCCACTGAAGGCAATGTGTTTCGCCATCGTGAGATCGTACCGTACCTTTGTAACCGAATGCTTTTTCGCCGGGATCAGAATTTGTGTCTGTACTGTGGGCGCCATTTTAGCCATGTAGATTTAACTCGCGATCACATAATAGCGAAGTGCCGAGGAGGTTTAGATACTTGGACTAATCTAGTGACCGCATGCCGCCGTTGCAACCAACGCAAAGGTAATGAATCTCCTGAAAGCGCTGGCATGGCCCTATTAGCTGTGCCGTTTGTGCCAAATCAAGTTGAATATTTGGCGCTGGCAAACAGAAATATTTTGGCAGATCAGATGGTATTTCTAAAAAGCGGTTTTTCAAAAAACATGCGCGCACAATAGAATATTTCTACTTGAAACATGCGCAGTGTGTGTCGGTCATTAAGCTTTAAAGGTGTTGTTTATTTCACCGATATCTTTGCCGAAATGTATACCTGTACTAATCAGCACAGGGAATAACGAGGCTGTATACAGGATCATAACAAAAAGTCCTAGGCCTAGAGTGTGCAGGCCAAAAAGCCCTATAAAAAGTACGGATAGAGCGCCGAGGAAATATAATGCGTCATGGGCAACGATATTGAAAAGTGCATGGGATATTTTCATGATTGAACTCCTAACTACTGTATTGGTTCGCTTTTGGCGAATGTATAGTCGATACGTTTATATTTGGTAACATTTGTATCGATTATTTTGGGCCGACACCCAGCGTGCACAGGTTTTATTTTAGGAGTTCTGTATGTACATCGCCGATTGCATATCGGCATGGCCATCATAGCATGTGTCGAGAAATTGTTCTCTATGGTAAGCCGGTATAGATATTTTTAGTTACATATAAGTCTTAATAGTTCACCTTTTATAATTACTTTGCCAAATTGGTGGGCGGTATAGCTGGTTTGTATTGAATCAGGATCATCTATTCGTAATAGATCTAAATTAGATGGGTGCATTTTATTCGATTTGCCCGGAGTTTTATCTATAATTTAAGTGATTGTTAACTAAAATTATAATTACTGCCCAAGAGGGGTTGCATAGAAAGTGACTTCTGTGAAGAACGATTGTAACGAATTGCCGAAAGTGCTCGTGGTGGATGATCGAGAGGCCAATGTTCTTGCAATACAACGAGTATTGGAGGGACTTGACTGTCACATAGTCAAAGCCTTTTCTGGAGAGGAGGCGCTTAATCAAATTCTAAAACACGATTACGCTGTCATTTTGATGGATGTACAAATGCCAGGTATGGATGGGTTTGAAGTGGCGGGACTTATTCGGTCTCATCGGGAAAGTGCGAGTACTCCCATTATTTTCGTCACAGCCATCAATAAAGAGGATCGATATATCCAAGAGGGGTATGCCGTCGGTGCAGTAGATTATCTATTTAAACCCTTAGATCCGGCTGCTTTAATCAGTAAAGTCGATGTTTTTTTAAGTCTATATCGACAAAGGTTTGAGTTTTAACGCACAGAATAGATTATGTAATAAGATTGGAAAACTTGCAGAATTAGAATCTGCAAGTTCGTTACTTGACATTGGAAGTGGTTTGTCTGCACCAGCAACAGTATGGACTAAGTTATATCCAGATGTTAATATTTCATGTCTAAATATTAATTATATTCAGTTACAATTTGCAAAAAAAATCGTTGAGAAAACAACACCATATTCTATGATTAATGAAATCAATTCTACATCCACAATGTTACCGTTTTCAACAAACTCACTGGAAAGAGTAATTGCACTTGAATCTGCACAACATTGTAAGCCATTTCATGATTTTATTTCTGAATCGTATCATGTTCTAAAAAAAGATGGCATTCTTACATTCGCAATACCTGTAATTAAGAAGAATTCAAGCATAAAAAAACTTGGAATTTTAGCGTTAACTTGGTCATCAGAACATTATAAGCAGGATTTTGTAATCTCAAAAACAACCAAAAAATTTAAAATAATTAAAAAAATCGAAATCGGTCACGATGTTTTTGAACCATTATCTAATTATTACATTAAAAATAGACGCAGATTAAGAAATAACATATTAACACAATATCCATCATATGTCGAAAATTTATTATTCAAATCGTTATTGAAAATGAAAAAAGCATTAATTA
>JAESQG010000154.1 GCA_016765265.1 Pseudomonadales bacterium
TCACGGGGGGTACCCTCCTCGCCCATTTATTTGAGTGACTGTTTTGTACCTGATGAAAATCGCTTGGGCCCAGAAGGTGAAGGCTTTGCTTTAGTAATGGAAGCGTTTAACAAAAGTCGTCCCATCATCGGTGCACGGGGTGTAGCCTTGGCTCAGGGGGCCTTAGATTTAGCCACGGATTATGTGCGGGAACGAGAGGCCTTTGGGCAAGACGTTGCCAGCTTCCAGGGCGTCCAGTGGATGCTTGCGGATATGGCAACAAAAATTGAGGCTGCAAGATTATTGGTCTATAAAGCCGCCGCAGAAGCTGATGCAGGCGTTAAAGGTAAGGAATTGGCACCTATTGCCGCAATGGCCAAATTGTTTGCTACTGATATGGCAATGGAAGTGGCTACAGACGCCGTGCAATTATTTGGATGTGCTGGGATTTCAAAGGGGAATCGCATCGAACAATATTTTAGAGATGCGAAAGTATTACAAATAATTGAAGGGACTAATCAAATCCAACGCAATATTATCGGTAAGCATGTGGTAAGAACGTACTAACTCAAAATATCACTACTCGTATAGAGTGGGTTAAGAGGCCCACTCTATACATACGAGCTTAAACAGTTACTAACTATAGCAGTCACAAACACTAAAACTGATAAACCCCAGTATCGATTTCGGTCTGTAGTTCTGCGGTCAGCGGAACATAGGTGTCAGTCTTGGGAAGGTTAACCAAGATGGGTTCATCACAGGCTCCCACATTGTAGGCCTCTTTCTTCAAATCGGCCTTTTTATACTTAAAAGTCCCCGTGGTATCCACATCATTTTTGATACGGAAGAATAGCGGAATCGCATAAGCAGGTAATTCTTTTGTGATAAACCCATGCAACTGAGAATAATTTAAAGTCTTTCCGTCCAAAGGTGTAATAGTGGCCATTCCAGCCTTACCATTAGTCTCTGGAATTTCCACACCATACACAACACAATCTGCTATATCAGGGTGAGACCCCAATACATTTTCTACTTGCGTAGTGGATACATTCTCCCCCTTCCAACGGAAGGTATCGCCTAGCCTGTCGACGAACTGATAATGTTTACAACCAATATGGCGCAACAAATCTCCCGTATTAAACCAAGCATCTCCTTCCTTGAATACATCACGCAATATTGCGGATTCAGTTTTATCTTTTTGTGTGTAACCCACGAAAGGAGTGGCGTCAGTAATCGGACCTATTAACAAACCAGGCTCTCGCCCTTCCACCTTGACTAAATGGCCTTCTGCGTCACGAACTACTTCATCTTTTTCACGATCGTATTTAACCAAGGTAGCTGATCCGACACCAATAGTGTTATCCAAGTTAAACAAATTAGCGAAACCCGTGTTGCCCTCGCTGGCCCCGTAAAACTCCAAAATAACAGGCACCTTGAAACGAGTTTTAAATTCTTGCCAAATACCGGGGCGTAAACCGTTACCAAACATTTTTTTCAAGGTATGCTTGCCGTCGGTTGGTTTTGATGGTTGATTTAACAAATACCGGCACAGTTCACCTACGTAACCAAAAATTGTCGCTTGATATTTATCGATATCATCCCAAAATGCACTGGCGCTAAAACGACGCCGAATGACTATGGATGCTCCCGCAGAAATCACAGAGCCCCAACATGCAATTAAACCCGTGGCGTGGTAAAGGGGCAAAGGCACGTAATAAATATCTTTGCAGTTTAATTGCATGGCGACATTAATACCTGCATTGGCAGTGCAATACCGGTTTTGATCCATAATAGCCGCTTTCGGAAAACCAGTGGTGCCGGAGGTATAGACGTAACAGAGATGGTCTGCACGGGTAATGGTTTGTGTTCTACTCAGGTTATTTGTCGGATATTGTCCGCTTAGCTTAATTAGGTTAAGGTATTTCTTCGGCACTGTACCGGGTTTAAGTTGCGTATTGGTGTCGGACACGCCATAAATTGCATCATCAGCTATGGCAAGATCATTGCGAATTTCATTGAAAGTCTCAGCCAACTCCGACCCCACGATAGCCATCACAGGTGAAACAAGGTTTATTCCATGGGCCAACACTTTTCCCGTCTGTGTGTTAATCAGTAATGCGACACATGCCCCAACTTTTGCAATGGCAGTAAACATTATCAAATACTCAGGACGATTGTGCATCAACAAGGCGACAACATCCCCTCGATTAATACCTTTATCCACGAGAAAATGGGCTACTCGATTGGCCTCCTCATTAAATTCTATATAGGTGAGCATCCGATCTTCGTAATAGATGGCGGGGCGCTTGGGATAGCGTTTTACGGTGCGCTCAACACAAAGCCCCATGGAATCCATTTCCTTTTTATTACTCAGAGCCACGGCAGCTTTAACAATGGCTGGGCCACGCGCCACCAAGTTGGGAAACCCCTTTACTAAATCAATGGGCCGAATTACATCCTCAGACATTTAAATCTCCAAAATTATGATGGACTTTTACTACGCTTTTGATTGACTACCAAAAGCATTGGAATCCGCTAGAAAGGCGGCATTATAGCGATAATTACTGGGCTAAAAAAGAGCAAATCCACAAACTCCGATGTCTTACCTTATCCTTAGGTGTAAAACCCTTGTTCTCTCAGTAAGAAAACAATATTTGAGAGACCCGAACAGGTTAATAACCCCTCAGATACATCTCAATACACCGGCTGTGTCGCTACTTACCCATCAAAAGATGACGAGAACAATAACAAGAACAATAACAAGAACAATGACGAAGACTGTTAACTCAATCAATACAACAATTTAACCCTGCCACTGATCTTAATAGATGGCCACTAATTTAAACTGGCCTTGTAAAATTCTGTCCGGTAATATTACTAAACTGCATGTAAGTAACATTAATTACAACAACATCAATTACAACATCAATTACAACATTAATTACAACAACATCAATCACAACAACATTAATTTCAATAGCGACACCAATATAACCACAGCCATCTGAGCAATACAGATCACACTAACATCCATCACACTAACCTAAAGAGGGACAAGGATGCCAAAACGAACCCACAGAGGACAAACCGCCGTCGTAGGTGTAGGTGAAACAACCTACTACAAAAGGGGTCAATCCCCAGATGCGGAATTTAAACTCACGCTAATCGCTATATTAGAAGCCTGTAAAGATGCGGGCATAGACCCTAAAGACATAGATGGATTCAGCTCCTACAGCAACGATCGCAACGAGCCAACTCGTCTGGCCGCAGCCTTAGGTACTAAGGAACTGCGTTTTTCGAGCATGCAATGGGGCGGAGGGGGCGGTGGTGCTTCTGGCGCAGTTGCTAATGCTGTTGCAGCTATCATGGCTGGAATGTCTGACATCGTCGTGGTATTCCGGTCATTAGCACAAGGCCAGTTCCAGCGTTTCGGCCAGGGTGCACAGATGAATAGGATCAGCGGCCAAATGGCTTATACCATGCCTTACGGATTAATGAGCCCAGCACAGATGTTTGCTATGCGCTGCATCCGGTTTATGCATGACTACGATGTCAAGCAAGAAACTTTTCGAAACATCGCCATGGCATGTTATCACCATGCACAAAATAATCCTCGCGCAGTGATGCACGGCAGACCATTGACGGAACAAAAATACGATGACTCCCGTTGGATTGTAGAGCCCTTTCATCTTTACGATTGCTGCCAAGAGAACGATGGCGCCGCTGCGCTAATTTTGGTTTCGGCAGAAAAAGCCAAAGATTTCAAGTCGCCGGTTCATATCTTAAGCGCCGCTTCTGGATCAGAGCATAGAGCAGGTGCACCTGTGCATAATAATCCCACTTATGCTACCTCTAGCTTTACTAGTGTCGCTCCTCACTTGTATGAAGTGGCCGGCGTTACCGCTAAAGATGTGGATGTCATTCAAAGCTATGAGAACTTTACCGGTGGCGTAGTAATGAGTCTGGTCGAACACGGATTTTGCGAGCCGGAAGAAGTTAACGAAGCCTTGAAGCTGGAAAACTTATTAGCACCGAACGGAAAAATACCCTTGAATACCAGTGGTGGAAATCTCGCAGAATGTTATATGCACGGCTTAGGTTTGAATATTGAAGCCGTACGACAAGTGCGGGGAGAATCATCAAACCAAGTTAAAGATGTCAATATATCCATGGTCACTTCGGGCCCCATGGTATCACCCGTTAGTAGCTGCATATTTGGATCGGAGGACACGCTATGAGTCATTACCTACCTGAAGGATTACCCGCACCAGCACCGTCACGAGACGGATTGGATGCCCCTTATTGGGAAGGCACTCTCGCGGAGCAACTGGTCATACAAAGATGTAACAGCTGCAAGACATGGCTATGGGGGCCAGAATGGATATGCCATCAGTGCCACAGCTTCGATATAGGTTGGGAACAAACTAGTCCCGAAGGCATCATCTATAGTTGGGAACGAGTTTGGCATCCAGTACACCCCGCCTTTAAAGAAGAAAACGTGCCTTTTATTGTTGTATTGGTTGAGCTACCTCAAGCAGACAATGTGCGAATGGTGGGCAACCTGCTGGGAGATCCCGAACAAGAAATAAAAATTGGCAGCAAGGTAAAAGCCGTGTTTGAAAAGCATGAAGAGGGCAAAAGTCCATACGCATTAGTCCAATGGGAAGTTAATCAGTAAGTTTGCGCCTTAGCGAGACATTAAATGTCTTAGAGCGCGAATGAAAACTGAATATCAATCGCCGGGAGTCAACGCTTCTGGCGATTGTTTTTTGTAGAATCTGAACTCAAGCCTTGTGAAATCACACCCAGTAGAACCAGATTTAGTAGAACCAGGCTTAGTGGAAACAATAAATTGATTATTAAGATATGTCGCCAAATCAGTGAAATTCCGGCTTTGCAATGGAATAATTTAATCCAGGGCCACAATCCATTTTTAAGCCATGAATTCCTACTAGCCTTAGAAACCCACAATTGTGCAGGTGAGCAGTTTGGTTGGCACCCTTGCCATATCACCGTTTATGAAGATGACGAGTTGAAAGGGGCTATGCCTGTTTATGAGAAAACCAATTCAGCCGGTGAGTTTGTTTTCGATCACGGTTGGGCAGACGCTTATCATAGAAACGGGTTGCACTACTACCCCAAGCTAGTCTGCGCAGTTCCTCACACCCCCACACTGGGTCAACGATTCTTGTGTAAACCTGATGACCAGGAGAAAATTTTCCCGCTTTTACTACAGGCCGCGATAAAGCTTACTGAGAAAATGGGTGCCAGTAGNTTTCATTGCCTATTNCCNACNAANCCTGCNCAAGAATTTATGGANCAAGCAGGGCTATCCATACGCCATGATTGTCAGTTCCATTGGAATAACCAGGGGTACACCGACTTTGACGATTTTCTTTCTCGACTCACNTCAAAAAAACGCAAACGAATCAAACAGGAACGACGCAAGGTNGAGCGAGCAGGGANCACTNTTCGCCTGTTAGACGGTTATACGGCAACCCATANTGACTGGGCNCATTTTGATGCCTTCTACAGACAAACATTTTATGAAAAAAGGAACACGCCAAAATTCAATTTGGATTTTTTTATTGAAGTAGCGCAAAAGCTACCAGAACAGACTTTGTTAGTGTTGGCAGATATTGAAGATCGCTGCATAGCTGGAGCATTAATGTATCGTAGCGATACTCATCTATACGGCAGACATTGGGGTGCTAAAGAGCAACACAACAGTCTTCACTTTGAGGCTTGCTATTACCAGGGCATTGAATACTGCATTCGAGAAAAATTACAGATTTTTGAACCCGGAGCACAAGGACAACATAAAATCGCTAGAGGGTTTATACCAACGCGTACTGTATCGGGTCACTGGATCGCCAATCCAGGGTTTTCTGAGCCCATCTCGCAGTTTTGCCAAGAAGAGCGAGTCGCAGTAAAAGAATATATAGCAGAACTAGAAGAATCCATTCCCTATCGCAAAGATAATGAAAAGACGTCTACTCCTCTATAACAAGCACGAAATAACAAGTACAAAATAACAAGTGCTATATAACTCGTAAAAGGTAACAAACGCCTAATGTCATTACTCGATCATAGCTAACAGCTATACCTAGTTTGCCATTTTCTTTATTGGGTGTAGCTTAACGGGTAAATGNGTATAACCTCTTATCAGGTTATTATAAGATCGCTCCGGCTNCCCCATCAATTCGACAAACTCAAAGCGNTTAAGAATTTCTTCCCACACNATTCTTAATTGCATTTCNGCCAACCGNTTNCCCATACAACGATGAATACCAAANCCAAAAGACAAATGATGTCTTGGTCGTTCTCGATCGATAATAAACTCGTCAGCTCGGTCGATGGCATCTTCATCGCGATTNCCCGANAGATACCACATCAACACTTTATCGCCCTTCTTNATNTTNTTCCCTCCCAAGATAGTATCTCGGGTGGCGGTACGACGCATGTGTGTCAGGGGCGTTTGATAACGTATGATTTCCGGCACCATACTCGTTACTAATTCAGGGTTTTCACGTAGCTTCTGATATTGATCTGGATTTTCATTGAGAAAAAGAACACTGCCTGAAATTGAATTCCGCGTAGTGTCGTTGCCACCCGCAATCAATAAAATCAAATTACCCAAAAATTCCATGGGCCGTTCAGTGGCCATGTTACGGGTTTCCTCACCATGGACTAGCATTGAAATCAAATCATGTTGAGGCGGTTTATTTGCACGATCCTTCCATAATTCAAAAAACGCAGGGACGCATTCCTCTAGCAATACTTTTTGTGCCTCTTTATAAGTAGCCACTGCCGACTGAGGCCCTGGTACCGATGTGGCCACATCAGACCAATAGGTTAACTTTCGACGTTGTTCAAAAGGAAAGTCAAAAAGAGTCGCTAGCATCTGCCCCGTTAACTCAATTGATACTCTATCTACCCAGTCGAAAGTCTCCCCTATTGGCACTTCACCGAGTATAGTCCCAACTCGCTCACGGATGAGATCTTCCAACTTAGCGAGATTTCTCGGTGATACCGCACCTTGAACGGTTCGTCGCTGATCGCCATGNCTTGGTTCGTCCATCGCAATAAACATCGATAGATTGTAATCCCCATCNGGATCGGGNTCCATAATGGCGATGGAAGGCTCNGAAGAGAACACCTCAGCATTGCCTTCAACTTCCATAATATCGTCAAACCGGAGAACAGACCAATAGGGTCCAAATTTAGAGTCTTTGCAATAATGTACAGGCTCTTCTTTACGTAATCGATCTAAAAATCCGATGATAGTATTAGACTGAAACAATTCCCTTTGAGTGAGATCATAATCCTCTAGCGGTACATCATAGGGATCTTTACCTACCATATGCCTGTATTTTTTTTNGATAACTGCACTCATTCTTGAAANGCTCCTTGGTTTTATTTATTGGTTTTAATTATTGGTTTTAATTCCCGGTGACACAATTCTTACGCTAGACTTCTGCTTTATTTTTTAGAGTGCAATCGAACAGGCAAAGTCGTATAGCCTCTAATAAAGTTATGATAGGTTCGCTCAGGCTCTCCCATTACCTCTACGTTGTCAAAACGATTGAGAATTTCTTCCCATACAATTTTTAATTGCATCTCCGCCAGACGGTTACCCATGCATCGATGAATACCAAAACCGAAAGACAGGTGATGTCGCGGTCTTTCGCGATCGATAATAAAATCATAAGGACGGTCTATGGCAGTTTCATCTCGATTCCCCGAGAGATACCACATTAAAACCTTCTCGCCTTTTTTGATTTTCTTGCCACCCAAGACTGTGTCCTGTGTTGCGGTGCGACGCATATGAGTCAACGGTGTCTGATAGCGTATAACCTCAGGAATCATGCTGGTCACCAGCTCTGGATTATCGCGCAATTTTTGATATTCATCGGGATTTTCATTTAGGAAAAGTACACTACCACTAATTGAATTACGGGTCGTATCATTACCACCGACNATCAATAGTAGAAGGTTNCCTAAAAANTCCATGGGCCGTTCAGTGGCCATATTCTTCGTGTCTTCTCCATGAACAAGCATCGAGATTAAATCAAATTGAGGTGGCTTGTTAGCACGGTCTTTCCACAACTCAAAAAAAGCAGGGACACATTCCGTAAGTAGTATTTTCTGGCTTTCCTCGTAAGAGGAAACAATAGATTTAGGCCCTGGTACAGCGGTGGTGACGTCTGACCAATATGTCAATTTACGCCGTTGTTCGAAAGGGAAATCGAAAAGAGTAGCTAGCATCTGTCCCGTCAATTCAATAGATACTTTGTCCACCCAGTCAAAGGTTTCACCTATGGGCAACTCATCTAGAATGGTACAGACTCGCTCTCGAATAAGGTCTTCCATATTAGCGAGNTTTCTTGGCGAGACGGACCCTTGTACTGTTCGTCTTTGATCACCATGNTTGGGCTCATCCATGGCAATNAACATAGACAGGTTATANTCNCCNTCAGTATCGAAATCCAATAACGCAATAGAAGGCTCNGATGAATAGACTTCGGGGTTGCCNTCAACTTCCATNATGTCGTCAAACTTGGTGACNGACCAGTAAGGCCCAAATCGTGAATCCTTACAATAGTGTACGGGCTCCTCCTTGCGCATTCTGTCGAAAAANCCAAAAATAGNNTTCGACTGAAACAATTCTCTTTGCGTTACGTCATAATCTTCCAAGGGAACTTCGTAGGGATCTTTACCTACCATGTGTTTAAACTTCTTCTTTACCACTGCATCCATTGTTTTAAATCTCTACTAAATTTGTTAACTAGGGTTAGCCTTCGCTAAGGCTACGAAGGATAAAACCCCTTCCCCTAAAAATCCATCAACAATTACAAAAAATCACCTACTCTGTTCGACTTATTAGTCTCCTCAGTGTTGAGAAACAAAAAATAACAATACAACTCTTTCATTCGTGTATACAGACCTTAAGGGTTAAGTGGGAATTGCGCCCGTCAGCATCACTGACTTAGCTGTATTCTTTTACCCAGAACAAGTACCCTTGATCCGAATTCGAAATATCACAATAACGTAATAGTCGGCAAATCCAATGATTTAGGGCCTAAAAAGATGGATAACAAACAAAAAATTGATCCAGAGCTGGTCACCCCGCTAGAAACCTTTCTAAATGCCACAGGAGGGGGATTAAATCTTCACGACATTCCGGGCACGCGCGTCATGATGGAACAAAGCGCCGCAGTTATAAAAGCGACTTTACCTCCCATTGATGGCGTAAAAACGGAAGACCGTCAGACCGCCGGACCGGAAGGAGCAGACGATGTCCATTTCCGTGTCTACCAACCAGAACAACGCACCGAGAAACTCCCCGCATTGCTATGGATACATGGCGGGGGCTATACCCTTGGCAACGTGGAAGGCGATGATTTAATGGCAAGCAGGTGGGCCAAGGAATTGTCCTGTGTCGTGGTATCGGTGGAATACAGACTTGCACCTGAACACCCATTCCCAGCGCCACTGGAAGACTGTTATTGTGCTCTTAAGTGGTTAGCGGATCACTGCGATGAATTGGATGTAGAAAAGTCGCGCATTGTCATCGGTGGCGTTAGTGCCGGTGGCGGACTAGCAGCAGGATTGGCCCTGTTAACCCGTGACAGAGGCGAAATAGAGGTCGCTTATCAACTGTTGGTCTATCCCATGATAGACGATACAAACCTAGCTCAGGCCAGTGAAGATTTAGCAGACACATTCGTGTGGACACGAGAAAGCAATCTCCTCGGTTGGAGAGCTTATTTGGGTTGCGAGCCAGGCGGGGATGACATTTCTCCTTATGCGGCGGCGTCACGGGCCAAAGATCTTTCGAACCTACCGCCTGCCTTTATTTCTGTAGGAGACCTCGATCTATTTTTAAGTGAGAATATAAAATATGCTCATGGTCTTTTAGAGGCTGGTGTTTCCACAGAACTGCATGTGTATCATGGGGCCTATCATGGTTTTAATGGTCTCGCTCCTACGGCTGACGTTGCCCGTCGATTTAATACTGATAGGGATAATGCGCTTAAGCGAGCCCTTCACGGCTAGACTTCAAAGGGGCCTCGATATCAATACGGGCCCCCAACATTCACCGTTAAGGAACCGTTTTGACTCAAGAGACTCAGCCGAAAATAAAAAAACCCTCTTCTTTCGCCGCGTTAAAAATCCCTCAATACCGTTGGTTATTTTCAGGCAACATTGCTTTTTATTTTGCAATGCAAGGTCAGATACTAGCTCGATCTATACTCGCCTGGGAATTGACCCATCGGGAACTTGCTCTCGCTCAAATTAATTTAGCAGTGGCCATTCCTATGTTGCTCGGCTCCTTAGTGGGCGGCGCTATCGTTGATCGAATGGAAAAACGTAAATTGCTAATAGCAGGCCAGCTTTTTATTATTGCCAATGAATGCGTCGTATTATACCTGTTGCTAAGCGGTACATTGGAATTTTGGAATCTAGTCGTCGCCGCAACCTTTATGGGGTTTATGTTTCCACTCATTATGCCCGCGAGAATGGCCTTGTCCGTGAAGGTAGTAGGCAAAAATAATATTGGTAACGCCATGGCGTTGTCAGTGATGGTACTAAATTTGGCACGGGTTCTTGGACCTGTTTGTGCAGGAATACTTATCGGCTTTATAGAAATCAAAGGTGTTTATATTTTGGGAATAATTCTATACCTAATAGGCGTAGCATGCATGGCTGGTATTGAGCCCGCTCCCCCAGAAAAGGGTGCTAAAGAAAAACCATTGATGGTGGATGTTAAGTATGGATTTACCTATCTAGGGCAAAATCGACAGGTTTTATTACTCTTGCTGTTTGGTTTATTGCCTATGTTACTCGCCATGCCTTTTCAGAATTTATTAGTGGTTTTTGCCGATGAAGTTTGGGATGT